>CAYVRH010000188.1:0-1679 GCA_964452955.1 uncultured Anaerolineaceae bacterium
GCCTGTGGTGTTCTTGATGTTGATCACTTTCTCTTCTGCTTCGCTCAGCGTGTAGGGCTTAAAGTTGCGTAGTTGCTGCAGGAAGTAGGCATAATCGCCACTGGCGGTCTGCAGACGGCTGGCATTTTCCTCATCAAGAGCCTTCCACCATAAACTGAAGAACAATGTGCGGTTTTCAACATCCGCGGCTACCTGCTGCACACGTGCTATGGCAGTTTGGGCTTTTTGATCCTGCGTATTGCCAGAAAATGAGAGAGAGGCAAAACCGTACAGGCGCATCAGCAGTTTTTGCAGGTTTTCCTGGGCTTTGAGGATCTCCAAAAATTTCTCAACCGAGATTTCTGGGGTCAAACCCTCCCGGTAAGCTTCACAGGCTTTGGTCATCTCCTCCAGTTGGGCGTAACTGGTGGCAATGGTCGGGTCGTCAAATCCAGAGAATAATTCCTGCAGGCTCCAGGGAGTAGGTTCCAATGTTTTTTGTTCAGTCATAGTTGTCACTTTCTTTCATCTTATTTGTCAAAGGGCACTTAATAATACCGGCTATTATGCCCTCATCTGCAATTTTTGCCATCTTTGCACACAGTTTTGCCCAATCAAGTTCGGTGAGGTTTTGTTACATCAAAGCACGATGATCTGCAGGCCGCCGACGCAACTCAAAAATTGGGCTTTGGAAGTCTTGTTATACTCTGAATAAGGTCAGTTGTTTCGCACTTTGCATGATTGCACAAATTATGTGCAGGCTACGAGGAGATGGGTATGGAAAAAATCCTTTTTTACGCGATGAACGGAGAAAAAACCTGCTTTCAGCATGTACTGATGAACGCGGTCGACCTGGCCGCGGAAGGCAATGAGGTCAAAATCATCTTTGAAGGCGCATCTGTCAAACTGCCTGCCTTGCTTTCTGAAGAAAACAACCCACTTTATATGAAAGCAAGAGAGAAAGACCTGATTGCCGGCATCTGCCTGGCTTGTTCCAAGATGCTCGGGGTCTATGAACAAAACAAAGCATTAGGCTTGCCCTTCCTCTCGGACATGTTCAACCACGCCGGCATGAAAACCTGGATTGCCGACGGCTACCGGGTCATCAGCATCTAAGCTTAATTTAAAACTTCAAGCGAATTGGCTGCGGTATGCTTCGCGCAGCTTTTCGATTGGCTGGCGTGAATTGGTCTCGCCATCCCAATAGTGCCAGATAGTCCAGCCATTGGCCGGCCCGCCCCGGATCTCACGTGCGACCGCATGGATGGAGCCGCGCTTGCCATCGCAGACCAGCGAACCGTCCGCCTGGATGGTAGCCTTGATTTTACCGTCCGCGCCGTAGAAAAGCGCATCACCCGGGTGCACAAAGCCATGTTCAAGCAGTACGCCAAAGGGAATTCTAGCCAGTTTACGCGGTTCAGGGGTGAAAAAGACTGGCTCGTTGAAAGCAAATTGCACGCTTTTATTCAGCCGTTTACGGCTGTTGCGGTTGTAATCTTCTTCCACTTCGATGCCGATGAAGTGCCGCTGTAGTTTTTGAGCCATCGCTCCGGTGGTGCCAGTACCAAAGAAGGGGTCCAAAATCAGATCGCCAGGGTTGGTGGTGGCCATGATCACTCTATAAAGCAAAGCCTCAGGCTTCTGGGTGGGGTGCACCTTTTTGCCATCTTCCTTCAGGCGTTCGCCACCAGTGCAGATGG
>CAYVRH010000188.1:1689-3407 GCA_964452955.1 uncultured Anaerolineaceae bacterium
TCCGAACGCATTTGCAGGTCTTCGTTAAGCGATTTCATGGCGTGGTAATTGAAGGTATAGCGGGCATCTTTCTGCGGCTGGGCCCAAATAAGGGTTTCGTGGGCGTTGGTGAAGCGCACGCCCCTGAAATTGGGCATGGGATTGGCTTTAACCCAGACCACATCATTGAGGATCCAATAACCCAGGTCCTGCAGGATGCGCCCCACGCGGAAGATGTTGTGGTACGAACCGATCACCCACAGGCTACCATTGGGTTTGAGGATGCGCTTGCATTCCCGCAGCCAGGCTTCGGTGAACTCATCGTAAGCTTGCAGGGTCTCAAATTTATCCCAGGCATCATCCACCGCGTCCACCTTGGAGACGTTCGGCCGCCACAAGTCCCCCTGCAGCTGCAGGTTGTAAGGCGGGTCGGCAAAAACCATGTCCACGCATTGATCCGGCAGGGTTGGCAGCACCTCCAGGGAGTTGCCCTGGATGACACTGTCAATGAGATTTTCAATATCAGCCTGCATGCCCCAATTGTACCCAACCTGGAGTCTTTGGCAGGTCCTTAAATTCAAAACCGTTGAATTTTGTGCACGAGGGCCAGTTCTACCTAAGTTCGCAAAAAATGTCGAGACCCGCAGCGCCATCTTGTTATATGATTGGGTTGAGGTCAAATGGTAGACGCAAAAGACGCTGTTCAGAGAATGCAGGATTACATTGCCAGCCACCTCCTGGAGGAAATTGCTCTCCAAGATCTGGCCAGAGCTTCCATGTATTCCCCCTGGCACGCCCACAGATTGTTTGTGGACGCGCTGAGGATGGGGCCGGCAGAGTACATCCGTAAACTGCGCCTTTCCGCATCCGCCCTGGAACTAAGGGACTCCAAAGTGCGCATCCTGGATGTAGCCCTTAAGTATGGCTTCAGCAGTGTGGACGGCTACCAACGGGCTTTCCTCAAGGAATTTGGCTGCAACCCGGGAGTGTATGCCAATTCCCCCATGCCCATCTACCTTTTCATTCCCTTCGGAGTGAAATTACCAGCAAAGAAAAGGAAAGATATGGAAACAAAAACAGTCTTTGTGCAGCTCTTGCACAAACCAGAACGTCAGGCAATTGTCAAACGCGCCACCAAGGCCGAGGATTACTATCAGTACTGTGAAGAGGTGGATTGCGAAATCTGGGGCCTGCTGGCGAGTATCAAATCCATTAATGGCGAACCTTACGCTTACTGGCTACCCCAAAGCCTGATAAAACCCGGCACGTCAAAGTACATCCAGGGGGGCGAGGTTGAGCCTGGATATGCCGCGCCACTCCCCGAAGGTTTGGAGATGACAACCATGCCCGAGAGTGATTACCTGCTCTTCCAAGGTGAACCGTATGATGATTGTGATTACGAGGAAGCCATTGGGGAACTCTGGCGGGCGATTGAAAAGTACGATCCCTCGCGCATGGGCTTGGAATGGAACCCAAACGCCCCCAAAATCCAGATGGAGCCCATCGGCAGCCGCGGCTATATGGAGCTGCACCCCGTCCGCCCCATCCATTAATTAGCCCAAAATCCGGGTTAACCAAGTAAACCTAAAGGCCCTGAAGGTGGAAGTTCAGCCTTCAGGGTTGGGTTGTAAAAGGATTTTGCTCTGCCAAGCTGAGAATTGAAGGGGCGCACGGCTATAATACAGGGCAGGAGCAACCATGACGAACAACAATCCATCAAAACCAGAAGAATTTCGTTT
>CAYVRH010000189.1:0-3404 GCA_964452955.1 uncultured Anaerolineaceae bacterium
GAGAACGATGAATATCGTTTCCAACTTTCCGTAGGGCTAGGATAAACGCAGTGCATCCTAGCCGCTCATTTTGATTTCCATACACGACAAAGATGCGGCAAAACAGCCTTATCGTTGCCCTACAAAAAAAAGGAGAGCGGATTTTTAAACCGGGCGGGGCAACCCTTCGGGCTAGCCCACACCCCTACCGCTACACTCGATTAGGATACCTTCGCGATTAAAGAGGTTTGTCATATAAAGATTCTTGATATTTTTTTACATGACACACCTATCATGTAAAAAATTTGCCAATTTTTTTACATGACAAACTTCCACCGTGCTCAGACCAATGCTTGAGGTCACAAACTGTGACCTCATTTATCGTAATTGCTTCACCCTTTTTGGGTACATAGGGAGCTTGGTATGGGTACGAAATGCCACTTTCGGGTACATATGGGGCTTGGTATGGGTACGAAATGCCACTTTTGGTTACATATCACCGGCAAAATAGGTAATTATTTGGCTTTTGGTGGCATATTAAGAGACACTCTTTTCAAGTTGTCCATTGCCAACCTATTTTCCAGCAGTGGTGGTTTCAATTTCATCGTCGCTTTGGCTCGGGCGCGAGTCTTTGGCAAACAAATCAAACAAGGGTTTATTAATGTAGTAATTGGTGGTTCCAACTTTTGCTTTTTGAAGAAAACCAGCGTCTGTTAGTTCACCAAGATACTTACCGGCGGTCTTGCGCGTCACTTTGAGATCGCGCATCACAAATTCAATCTTAGTATAGGGATGTCTGAACAGGTTATTGATCAAGTCCTGACTATATATTTTTGGCAATTGCTCGCGGATGCCGTGTTTATATTGCAACATCAAATCTCGTATTTCGTTGACTAATACAATGGTTTCTTTAGAGGTTTGCTCCACCGCGTCTAGCATGTATAAAATCCAAGGTTCCCAATTGCCAGTTTTGGGCAGTTTGCGCAACAGGGTGTAATATTCACTTTTATTACGGATGATATAGCGGCTTAAATATAAAATTGGCAATCGCAACAAGTCAGAAAGAACAAGAAACAAAACATTAATGATTCGACCAACTCTTCCGTTGCCATCGTAGAAGGGATGGATGCTTTCAAATTGATAATGGATGATCGCCATTTTAATAAGTGGGTCAATCTCATGAATCTCAGGTTCATTGAGATATTTCTCCAGATTCTCCATCAAGTGACGTACCGTTTCATAGTCTTGTGGTGGGGTATAGACAACTTCATGTGTGGCCGGATTGATCAATTGGGTGCCGGGTAACTTCCGGATACCCTGGCTTGTAGGGACAAGCCGAGTATGAATTTCCAATATGTGATTAATTGTGAGCAGGTGGTTTTGTTTTACCAGTTCGAAACCAAATTTTAATGCTTCTGAGTATTGGCTAACTTCTTTAGCAGCCGGATCACTTACAGCGTCACCAAGTACCTGTTGTTTATACATGGCATCTTGTGTCGTGATAATGTTTTCAATCGCTGAACTATACTTCGCTTCCTGCAATGCCAAGGTTTCGATCAGAATCGATTGGTTTGGAATAGCCGCGGCAACCCCCTTAAGCTCAGCAAGCTGGCGATGGGCTTGAGCAAGCTTCTTAAGAATCGGTTTGGTTTCTTGAATATTCAAAGGAGGCAATTGTTCAAGATTTGTCATAGAAAATTCCTTTCATGTTTTCAAAAATCCGTTCTTGAACTTCATTTCCTTTGGCAAATTGCTTTATCCGTCGAGTGGTCAACACGTCCATTTTTGCTTCACACATCCTGTCTTCACCCTCGATCTTTTTCTGAACCTAAATGGTAACTTGGCATTTACACATAATTATTGGCTCACACCTCTGCATTCAGGGGTTCACTTACTTTCCTTACTTACCCTATGCAGTGGATTTTTTCCGTAATCGAAGACATCTTCGTAATTATAGCATCTGCAATTTCTCACCCCCTACTTCGCCATTGCCCGCTTCACCATCTTTATGGCTTCCAGCCCCATCGCCTCAACCTGGTTGGCTTGGGTAATAAGATCGGCCCCTGGCTCCAGCGCCCACTCAGGTTCTGATTTCTCCCCGCCCTCAGAAGATCCATCCTGCCAGCAGTAAAACTTCTCTTTTCCCTTATAAACCACCGTTACATACAGATCCTTACCCAACTCCGCGAAGGCCTCATTCAGATTTCTCTGCCTTGGCAGCGGCATCAACGCCCCCAAAGCCTCAATCAAGGCTTTCCTGTCAAACGCTTCCCCCTTGCGCCTAATCAAAAACTGCTTCATCAGCAGCTTGGCCTGTTCGGCGATGCGTGGCTGCCAGGTCACCACCCCGGGCTCATCGATCAAAATCAAATGGCTCAGTTCCTGCCCGCTTTCATCAGCCTCACTGAAAATGCCAAATTTCAGCAGGATCTGCTTTTCGTCCAGACGGTTCTTCGCCACTGCCAGCGTTCGCCTACCCTTGTTCACACTCAAGTCCATCACCACGTCGCTTTGCCCAAACAGCACGCTCAAGGCCCGCCCCGGCCTTCGGTAAGCTCCCTCTTTCGTTTCAAGGCTGCCTTCATTCTGTTGCAAGATCAGGCTGCAGATGCCCTGCGCTTCACAAATTTCCTGTAGATTCCTCAGGCACTTGCTCACCCAATAAGCGGAATAATCCGCCATTTTTGGCAGGTATTGCCTGAAGTTATCGATGATCAGCAACTTGCAGCCGGTCTGCCGTACCATTTCTCGTAAAGCCTCTATCGACAGGTTGTCGCTAAAGTCCTTCAAGCCCTGGTCAAAATGGATTTCCCTTGGCACGGCAATCCCCTTCGCCCGGCAGAGTGCCTTCATGCGTTCAGCCGTAGCCTGCAGGTTCTCCCCCGCGCACAGGATTAGTACCGCCCCAGTATCCGCAAAAGCTTGTCTCAAAAACGGTTGCCCGCTGGCCAGGTCGATGGCCAATTCCAAGCCCACCCAGCTTTTGCCGCTGTTGGATGCCCCGCTAATGGTTACTATCCCCACCTCCGGCAGCAAACCTTCCAGCAGCCATTTCCTCCCCTCCCAAGCTTTTTCCGCCAAATCACTGGCGCTGATCAATTGAATCTGTTCTGCCAATTTCCCTCACCTTCTTTTTTGCCCGTCATTGCGAGCGCACGCGTGGCAATCTGGTTTTAATATTTGTTTCTTTTCGTAGGGGCGCAGGCCTGCGTAGCGCCTCGCCCGTTCTTTTCTCCTTGGCTTTCCCAGTGGGAGGACTGCTTGCGGTTTAACCTGCGATAGTACTCGCGCTGCAAAGCAGCATAGAGCATACTCGCGGCACATAGTGCCATAGTGTATGCCAAGCCCGAAGGGCGAGGGCTGGCAATCTGGTTTTATTTTTGATTCTTCGTAGGGGTGGCCCGAGTTTGTTTACGAGGTCCACC
>CAYVRH010000190.1:0-3402 GCA_964452955.1 uncultured Anaerolineaceae bacterium
GAATTTTGCCAACCACGTACCGGGGCATGTTAGCGTCAATTTCTGAAGCCAGGTCAATAAAGCGCGCTGTATAGTTCAGCGTTTTCATCTTCCAGGAAAGATAGAGCGGGTCCACAGGTATGCAGTGGCCGCCCATACCTGGCCCAGGGTTGAACTTCATAAAACCGAAAGGCTTGGTGCCAGCAGCGTCCACCACTTCCCAGACGTCAATCCCCAGGCGGTCGCACATCTGGGCAATTTCATTTACCATGGAGATATTGATCATGCGGAAGGTGTTCTCAAGCAATTTAGCCATTTCAGCTACTTCGCAGCTGCTCACCGGCACGATCGTCTCAAGGGCTTTGCTGTACCAGGCGGAGGCTACTTCCGTGCAGGTTTGGGTGATACCACCCATCACCTTGGGAGTGTTATAGGTTGTCCAATCAGATCGGCCGGGGTCCATACGTTCAGGCGAGAAAGCCAGGAAGAAATCTTCGCCCACCTTCAGGTTATTACCTTCAGTCAGGATTGGCAGCACCAATTCGCGGGTTGTGCCTGGATAGGTGCTTGACTCTAAAACCACCACCATGCCGCGGTGCATATACGGCGCGAGGCCGTTACTGGCACTCACGATGAAAGACATGTCAGGGTCGCGTTTTTTGGAAAGCGGAGTCGGCACACAGATGGAGACTGCGTCTATTTCTGACAAAATGGAGTAATCGGTTGTGGCGCGGATGCGCCCGGCCTCTGTATGCTTGCGCAAAGCGGCGTTTGTAATGTCGCCGATGTAGCTCTCCCCCCGATTGACCATTTCCACTTTTTCTTCGTTGGGGTCTATCCCAATCACATTGAAACCAGCATTAGCAAAGGTAATTGCCAATGGCAACCCCACATAACCCATTCCAATGACGGCTACGTTCACGTACTTTTTTTGAATCAGTTGAATCAACTCATCTTTTACCATTGTTCCTCACATCTACGCCTGGTTTACAGACGTCAAAACAGACTTAATTGTTCGGGCGTGACGTTTTCTGGCGTTTGTTCTTCTTTTGTCTTTACAGATTTCTGGGTAACTGGTGCGGCCTGTTCGCTTTTGTGTGCCTTCTCGAGCAGATGACGGATGCCGGCAAAATCAGCCATCAAGGTTCCCTTAAGGGCAGGCTGGTGTAGGGCCGCTGCCGGGTGGTACATGGTCACTACCAGCTGATCATCGACCAGGTGGGCTTTGCCATGGATGGCACCGATCTTACCGTTTTCCACAAAATGAGCCATCGAAAAGCGACCTAATGTGACGATCACCATAGGCTTGATGGCTTCAATTTGGCGCTCCAAAAATTGATTACAGGTAACCAATTCATCCGGTTCAGGATCGCGGTTTTGCGGCGGGCGGCACTTGACAACATTCGTGATGAAAACATTTTCGCGTTGCAGTCCGGCGGCCTCAAGCAATTGGTCCAAAAAATGGCCGGCCTGGCCCACAAAAGGTTTCCCTTGTTCATTTTCATGAAAGCCAGGGCCTTCACCGATGAACATTACCTCAGCGGTGGCAGGTCCTTCCCCTGGGACAGCATTTTTGCGGTTTTCGCACAGTTTGCAGGCTCTGCAATTACTGACTTCTTCCCGGATTTTTATCAAAGCTTCTTCAGCTTGCATCGTTTACTCCAAAAGCTGATTCTACTCTAAAAAGGCTGCTTTTTATCGAGATTGGCAGGTTCTGACGGATCAATTTTAAGGTCTCCACTTCGATTTTTGGGAGCGTAAGCAATAAGGCATCTTCGTGGTTGTCCTGATAATAAGCCACCCGTCGGCCAACGCTTTCATAACCCAGGGAGTGGTATAGATCCAGGGCATCCAGGTTGCCCGCTCGAACTTCAAGCAACGAGGTCACAGCTCCCATCTGGTGACCCAACAACAAACCTTCAATCAGCAATGCCAGGCCAATTTTTTGCTTGCGATAAGCTGGCGAAACACCGATTGTGCCCAAATGGAGCTCATCCACGATCAACCAGAAAACGGCTGCGGCAACAATTTTTTGCCCGATGGGTTTTTGAATATCTTCTGCAACCAGGCAGAGGTTCAAGCCTTCAGAATGCAATTCAGTAGCAAAAGCCCCCGCTGGCCAAGGATCAGAAAAGCAGGCTTTATCCAAAGCCTCAACTTCAAGCAGGTCGCCTTCCAGCATGCGGCGCAGCCAGATCTGATTTTCAACTAAGGGTAGGGTCATACCTCAGGAATATTGCTGAGCGTGTGTACGTAGATCGGAGATAGGCTGGGGATGTCGTCTGTCTGCCCAGATTTTAGCCTTTGGGATGCCAGTTCGGCCAGTACTGCCGGGCGGCGAACAGATTGAGAAGCCTCTGCCAGCTTGGCAGTTTTCCACTTGCGCCCAAGGATACGGCGCTCTTCATCTGCCATCTCTCCGCACACAAAAATCGGGGAGGTAATGGTCTTGGCAATTTCTTTGGGTTCATCAACCGCCACTTCGGTTTTGCGCACCCATTTCCCTTTGACGCCCTCGTAGCGTGCCCAGGCAAAGCGGCCGCGGCCGATCTCCAACAAGCAGATCATCGGCCGGCGCATTACTGGTTGGCTGAATGCCAGGATGTCCAGTGATGGAATGCCTACAATCGGCACCTTCAGCGCCAGGGCTAAGCCTTTGGCGAAAGCGATACCAATGCGCATGCCCGTGAAAGACCCTGGCCCAATCGCCACCCCAATGCCGGTTACATCCTTTGATGAGACCTTTGCTCTCTCAAGCATGGTGGAGACGGCCGGTGCAAGTTCTGTGGTGTGGAAGTGCTGGCTGCGCCAGGATTGTTCGCTCAGGATTTGGACGCCATCATAAAGCGCCAATCCGATCCATTCTGTTGAGGTGTCGATGGCAATTAGCATCTTAGGCTCCAAATAGGGATTGCTGCAGTTTCTTGGCGATGGCTTCGTAAGCCTTACCTCGGGGGGTGAAGATTAGGTGCCGCTGGTCGACGCCCAGGTAATCGAGCGTGACCCACATATGCTCTTTGGGCAGGTAGTCCTTAAGGCGCTCCGCCCATTCCACTACCAGAATTCCGTTTTCCAGCTTGTGGTCCAAATCCAGCAATTCAATATCAAAAGGATTATTCCCGGCCAGGCGGTAAGCATCCGCGTGCAGAACACTGGCGCCATCAGGATGGCGGTATTCGTTCAGGATGACATAGGTCGGGCTGGAAACACGGTCCGGTGAGCCAAAACCCTGGGCAATACCATCGGTCAAGGTGGTTTTGCCAGCTCCCAAGTCACCTTCCAGGCAGACCACCATGCCTTTTTGCAGCAGGCTGCCCAAACGCACACCTACCCGGCGGGTTTGATCCGCGGAGTGGGAGAAAAATTCAAGGGCATAACGGGCAAGAATTGGCATCTTATTCGCTTAGGTTAATGTTTAACAAA
>CAYVRH010000191.1:0-3394 GCA_964452955.1 uncultured Anaerolineaceae bacterium
CCAGGCGCGTTGTGAAACACCCCGTTCTCCAAGTTCCGAAATAAAATGATTCAGAACTGAATAAGGCTCACCTTGTTTTCCACGGTAAGCGCTGCTGGCAATCCAGACACCTACCACTGCAAGGACGCAACCAAGTAGTCCGGCAAGCTTGAACAAAATGAGCCTGGTAATAAAGTTCATGCCTAACCCTCCTCAAAGAGCATCGATAAAAAATAATTCCTGGCGCCCAAATTTTTCTTGCGACTGATTTAGAAAACCTCCCGCAACACTGCGGGAGGTTTTGGTTATTTAGGCGAGCTGTTTTTTCAATTGCTTTTTGTACGTGATGGACTTCATTACCTCAGCGGTGACGGCTGGAACAAAGATCAGGGGCAGTATTTCCAACCAGTGGGCTGGCGTCATGGTCATGGTGTTAAAGATCTCCTGTAAAGGTGGCACGTAGATGGTGATGAGTACCAGAACGATGGAAGATAGCACTGCCATGTTCATCTTTGGGTTGCTGAAGATGCCAATCTTGGTTAAAGGATAATACTCAGAGCGCGCCGTGAAAGCCCTGAGCAGTTCGCTGAAGGAGAGGGTGACGAAAGCAAAAGTTTCAGCTTCCTGAATGCCTCCCTGGTGCATGCCAAGGAAATAAGCTCCCAGAACCGCAGCAGTGATGGCAATGGTCTGGACTATGATGCCATTGCGCATGAATTTATTGATGATGGGTTCTGATGGTGGCCGGGGTGGCTGCTGCATAATGTCGGGGTCACCTTTTTCAACACCAAGCGCCAAAGCAGGCGCGCCATCTGAAACCAGGTTGAGCCAAAGTAGTTGGATAGCAGTCAGAGGTGCAGTCCAACCAAAGAGGGTGGCCAAGAAGATGATCATGATCTCGCCGATATTACAGGAGATCAAGTAATAGACAAATTTGCGGATGTTGGAGTAAATAACGCGGCCTTGTTCAACGGCGTTGACGATGGAAGCGTAGTTATCATCCGTAAGCACCATGTCGGCGGTTTCCTTGGCAACGTCCGTGCCGGTGATGCCCATGGCTACGCCGATATCGGCAAGCTTGATCGCGGGGGCATCGTTGACGCCGTCTCCGGTCATGGCAACGATTTCGCCATTATCCCGCATGGCGTTGACGATGCGCATCTTGTGCTCGGGGCTTACGCGGGCATAAACATCTGTAACCTTGACCGCTTCACGCATTTCGTCTTCATTGAGTTTATCCAAATCCGTACCGGTAAGCACTTTATGCCCCGACTGGATGAGGCCGATATCTTCAGCGATAGCCTTGGCGGTGTTGGGGTAATCACCCGTGATCATGACTGAGCGAATGCCAGCGGTGCGGGCTTCGGCCATCGCAGGTTTGACTTCCGGGCGGGACGGATCAATCATTCCAATCAGGCCGACGAAGATCAAATCTTGTTCTAGTTCGGCCAGATTGACAGTGTTAGGTTCAACATCCACAATGCGGTAGGCCACAGCCAGCACTCGCAGGGCTTTGCTGGACATTTCGTCGTTGGCTGAGAGGATCTCCCGGCGCATGGCGTCGGTGAGGGGTTCGGTGCTGTTGTCTATCTTGAGCTCATGACCGCAGAGGTTGAGGATGATATCAGGCGCGCCCTTAACTGCCATGACATAGCCTTTGGGCTTTTCGCCATCGCCATAAGGGGAAAGGTCCTCTTCAAGGGGGTTCTCAACACTGTGTACGGTAACCATGCGCTTGCGCTCGGAGTCGAAGGGAATTTCCTGTTCGCGGGGGTAAGACTCCCACAGGTCAGTATCCTGGCTGCCAGCTTTGCGGGCGGCCACAAGAATGGAGCCTTCGGTGGGGTCGCCAATCATGCGGTAACTGGGGTTGCCTTCGCTCTCGCCGACTTGTTCCAGGCGGGCATCGTTATTAAGAGTGCCCACCCAGAGGGCTGTGCGGATCCCAGGCAGATCTTTGAGATCCACTTTTTGGTCGTTGAACAAGAATTCGCCCTTGGGCTCGTAACCGGTACCGGTGATGTTTACACTGCGTCCATTGACCCAGATGCGGGTGACAGTCATTTGATTCTGGGTGAGGGTACCCGTTTTGTCGGTGCAGATGGTGGTGACTGAGCCAAGTGTTTCAACGGAAGCCAAGCGGCGAATGAGGGCGTGACGGCTGACCATCTCGCGCATGCCGCCTGCCAGGCTGATGGTAACCACAGCTGGCAAACCTTCGGGTACTGCTGCGATTGCCAGAGAAACAGCAATCATGAATACCCCAACAAGGCCTTTTTGGACCTCAGGGTCCTCAAGGTGAATCCCGCCAAAGGCGGAAATGATGCGAATCGCACCTATCACGAAGACCAAGCCACTAACAATCAATGCGCCAATTGCCAGGGTTTTTCCGAGTTGGTCAAGGCGTTTCTGCAAGGGGGTTTGTTCTTCTTCCACGCTCTGCAGCATTTTTGCAATCAAGCCCAATTGGGTTTTCATGCCTGTGGTGGTGACCACACCCTGACCGCGGCCATAGGTGGCAATTGTGCCCATGAAGGCACTGTTTTGACGGTCGCCAATCGGAATGCCATTTTGTAGCAGACTTTCGGCGTTCTTTTTTGATGGCACCGATTCCCCAGTGAGGGAGGCTTCATCAATGCTGAGGTTGACAGCTTCGAGCAAGCGCAGATCGGCAGGAATAAAGTTGCCGGCTTCGATAAAAACCATGTCACCAGGAACCAATTGACTGGTAGGAATGGTCTGGCGATGTCCATCGCGCATAACCTGAGCTTCAGGGGCGGCCATCTTTTTAAGCGCCGCCAAAGATTTCTCAGCCCGAGACTCTTGGATGATACCCATCACGGCGTTGAGAATAACGATCAGAATGATGGCACCAGATTCAATCTTATCGCCCAGGGCAAAGGAAATGACAGCGGCGATGATTAGCAACCAGATCACAAAGCTATTAATTTGCGCCCAGAGCATCTGCAGAAAAGTAGTACCTTTTTTCTGTTCGAGTTCGTTTGTGCCGTATTCCGTAATGCGGCGAGCAGCTTCTTCAGAGGTCAAGCCGGATTTCGATGGCACCTGCAACTGGGATAAGACCTCTTTTTGGTCCAGGGCATACCAGGAGATTTCAACAGGCTCACTTAGTTCTGGTTTTTCGTTTTTATTTTTATCTGGCATGAATTTTTCCTTTGTTTGATTTTAAACAACTCGACAATTATACCTAATTCTATGGCCTAAACCGCCCTCCGAGCCGGGCTTGCACCAGGATTATGGTCTGGCAAGAAGGCGCTGTGCTAAAATCTATGCATGCAATGGAACCTTTGTGGGCATGATCTGGCGATAGAATTTTTACGCGAGCATACCAAACCTGAAAAGATGCGCCAGGCTTATTTAATCACCGGCCCGGACGGGGTGGGGCGAAAAAGCC
>CAYVRH010000192.1:0-3394 GCA_964452955.1 uncultured Anaerolineaceae bacterium
GCGTCTCAATGGCATTGAGAAGGCCGGGGGTTCGAATCCCCCTGGGTCCACAAAAAAGAGCATTCTCTGGAATGCTCTTTTTTTATATATGCCTGGCAATCTCGGTTTTTTTGGAATCCCGCCTGATAGATACCCCAAAAAAGTTGACAAAATCCAAAGCGGGGTAAAATCAAACAGTTTATTTGCGTTATTCAGAAATTTGCTTCTGATGTAAATACCAAATTCAAACTAATCGAGAAGAACCTTGCCTGGCTATGCAGCCAGTGGCTACTTCTGCAAGTGAACATAATTTTGGAGGCTGACCTGAGAAAAATCCAATTCACCGAGACTGCTCTGCGCGATGCGCATCAAAGCCTTTTTGCTACGCGAATGCGCTTTGAAGACATGCAACCTGCCCTTGAGTTGATGGACCAGGCTGGCTACGCAGCCTTGGAATGCTGGGGCGGTGCCACTTTTGACGTCTGTCTGAAATTCCTCAATGAGGACCCCTGGGAACGGCTGGATAAGATCCGCACCGCCGTTAAGTATACCAAACTGCAAATGCTGCTGAGGGGTCAAAATCTCTTGGGCTACAACAATTATCCGGATGACATCGTGGAGATGTTCGTCGCCAAATCCATTGAGCACGGCATTGATATCATCAGGCTATTCGATGCCCTCAACGACGTGCGCAACCTCGAAGCCTCCATCAAAGCCATCAAAAAGTATGGTGGTCACGCCCAGGGTGCCATCTGCTACACCACCGGGCCAATTTACGATATGCAATACTTTGTGAAACTGGCAAAGACGATGCAATCCATGGGTGTCGACTCCTTGGCCATCAAAGATATGGCTGGCATCCTCACGCCCAAGAATGCTTACGACCTGGTCGCGGAGATCAAACGCGAATGTGACCTGCCTCTGGCTGTGCATACCCATTCAACCAGCGGCACTGCCACTATGTCGCTGCTTAAGGCTGTCGAAGCCGGCTGCGATAGCATCGATACTGCCATTTCACCACTCTCAAGTGGTACCAGCCAGGCACCAACCGAGACCATGCACACCATTCTGCACGAGTTCGGTTATGAAACTGGCTTGGACCTATCCATCCTTAATAAGTTGGCTGAGCACTTCAAGAAAACCAAAAATATATTCGAGGCAAATAAGTTGCTCAAATCCAAGGTCTACGAGGTGGATCCTCAAATTCTGGAGACACAAATTCCGGGCGGGATGTATTCCAACCTCTTGGAGCAATTGCGCCTCTCAGATATGGAAAACCGCATTGGCGAGGTGCTGCAAGAAGTAAAAAAAGTGCGCTCCGAGGTGGGCTATCCGCCCCTGGTTACGCCTATGTCGCAAATTGTGGCTGCCCAAGCCGTTGCCAACATCATTTCCGGTGAACGTTACCTGGTGATTCCCAACGAAATGCGCGATTATCTCAAAGGCTTCTACGGGCAGGCACCGGGTAAGATCTCTGAAAAATTGCTTGCGGATGTGTTGAGGGACGAAGAAGTACTGACGGTACGGCCAGCGGACTTACTGAAACCGCGTTATGAGGAAGCCCGTAAGGAAATTGGCGGCCTCGCGCGGAAACCTGAAGACGTGCTCAGTTATGCCCTCTTCCCCGATTCCACTCGCAAATTCCTGCAGGGCAAGGAACAGCCTGAGTTCGTGGCTTGGTTTTGACGATTCCCTACGGAACAATTAAATAATAAACTTTACAAAAGAAGGCACCTCTCAAAGGGTGCCTTCTTGATCTGTCGTAGGAATTATTAGACCGACTGAAGTAAAGCTCTCGGGGTGTCCTGCCGCCGGCAGGACGAAATTTAGGTGTCTCAGCCACCTGTATCAAGTATGGTCTGTTCAATTAATTGTGTGTACGCGGGCAGCTTTATCTGGTTTTCTTCCAGCAATCTTGTGGTTTTGGCTTTATCGGTGGTGTAGATTTCAAGCCGCGCGGGTTCCATCAGGATGCTGGTGGTAATCTCTGTTCCCAGATCTGCCAATTTGGCCTTGATCATCTCGCGGTATTCGCGCATTTCCTTACGTGTAGCCTCGGTTTGCACTACCTGGATTATTTTGAGCAGTTCAGGATCTTTGACAAAGGGCTTCAAGTCTTCAATGCTGCCGTCAGCAAGGTAGACCACCACTTGAACCGCGTCATCGCTTTTTACCAACATGCCGGTGTATTTTCCGGACAGTTGTTCATCCAGAGTTTTTTCCAGTTCGTAGGCTTCCTTTTGCAGCAGATTAACTTTTGCCTGGGCAGTGGCGGCTATCTGAATTTTCGTCAGAGCTGCGGCATCACTCGGTGCAGGTGTGGCCGTGCAAGCACCAAGCACAAAAGCGGTCAGCAATAAGGCCATGATAATGAAGTTTCTTTTTCGCATCTTGCCATCCTTCAAAAAGAATGTGACTTAAGTACTCATAATTCTAACAAGATTAAAAGGCATTTCAAGCACAATACCGGCCTGCGATGCTGCTTGTCTAAGCTCTTCCAGAAACTGCCAAAGCAGGCGCTTTCAAATTGCGGTTACAATGGCAGTGGATTTGACCCTCCTCAGTCCAATCCAAAGGAGCAGCATGAAAACGAAGCGCGTTTTCTGGCAAATATTAATTCCGACCATTCTGGTCTCCACCCTCCTCTTCGCTTGTACTGTCAATCCTGTCGGCCAAGACCCAGCCTTCACAGAAATTAGCCTGGAGGAAGCGCAGCAAAAAATCCCTGGCTTAAAAGTGGAAGCCTATCCATACGATACTTCAAAACCCCACGAAGGCCGCAACTTCACTCCCCTTGGGATGAGCCTTGAGCAAGTGATGGCCAAGCGGGCGGCCGAGCGTGAAAAACCTCTCCCTCGTAAAGACTATGCCCTGGGGGATAAAGTCCTTGGTTACTCCTATGGCGGGCTTCCCGGAAGAGGTGAAGTGATGGTTCAGCTGGACGGTAAGACCATCTTCAAAATTGCTTACGGGGATGACTCACCAATCAACCCAGTCGGCGGCTTATGGGCGCTTGACGATGAGTGGATCCTCGAACTCATCCATATCAAGAACCGTAACGAGAACAACACAATTTATACGGAGACCCGCGGAGATATCATCATTGATCGTCAATCCATGAATAAGACTTTTGGATATGACGAGAGCTTTGGTTTTCAGCTAATGGCAGGTAAGGCTTTTTACTTCTATGAGAAGGACGGCCGTATCGGTTTTACCTATGACGGTCAACACATTCAGACCGGCTTCACTGCAGTTCCGCACTATGCCTGCTGCAGTGGGGCTGGCTTTAACCCCTTCCACTTTGAAAATATGGTCAGCTTCTTTGCCACCAGCGAAGAGGGACATTATTACACCGAAATTGGTGTCTACCCGTGAGCCCAGCGGCGCAATTATGCTATAATCTTCGGGCAAACAC
>CAYVRH010000193.1:0-1466 GCA_964452955.1 uncultured Anaerolineaceae bacterium
CTGGCTATGGACTGTTTTGCCGTGTCCTTAGCAATTGGGACTAGTGGGCAAATACCTGACCTACGCGGCAAGCTGAGGTTGGCAGCCCACTTTGGCATTTTCCAAGCCGGCATGACCACCCTGGGGTGGGTGCTCGGTGGCAGTATCATCCATTATGTAGCCAGTTGGGACCATTGGATGGCTTTTGTCTTGCTGGGATATGTTGCCTATAAACTATTGAAATCCGGCCTTACCCAGGATTGCGAAGCTTTCCAGCAGAACCCCTCAAAAGGCAAAACGATGGTGCTGCTCTCTGTTGCCACCAGTATCGATGCCTTCGCGGTGGGTCTTTCAATCGCTTTCATGCAAATACCAATCCTGCTATCAGTCCTTGCCATTGGAGTGGTTTCTGCGTTGCTGAGCATCATCGGGCTTTTTGCCGGCCACCGCCTGAGCTGCCAGTTTGGCAAACGTATGGAAATCGTAGGCGGGTTGGTTTTGCTATTCATCGCTTTCCGTGTGGTCTTGACTCATCTGGCAATCATCACTTAATTGCCTGAACCTTCCCCAGATTTGCGTTCAGGATGTTATTATTCTGAGGTTTGAAATTCCGTTTATCCAAGGAGCAGAAAATGGCCAAAGACAATAAAATCAGGATTGCAATCGTAGGTGTGGGCAATTGTGCCTCTTCCCTCGTTCAGGGTCTTTATTACTACAAAGATGCCAAGGATGACGACCGTATTCCGGGTTTGATGCACGTCAACCTGGGCGGTTATCGCATCCGTGATATTGAAGTCGTTGCGGCTTTTGATGTGGTGGATACCAAGGTTGGCCTGGATATCTCCGAAGCCATTTATGCCTACCCAAACAACACCTATAAATTCTGCCAGGTGCCAAAAATGGGGGTCAAAGTTCATCGCGGGATGACGCACGATGGCCTGGGCAAGTATCTTTCAACAATCCTCAAAAAAGCGCCCGGACCCACGGATGATATTGTCGGCATCCTCAAGGAAACCAAGGCCGATTTGCTAATCAACTACTTGCCAGTGGGCTCTGAAATGGCTACCAAATGGTATATGGAACAAGCATTGAAAGCTGGCGTAGGCGTTATCAACTGCATTCCAGTCTTTATCGCCAGCTCAGAATATTGGGGCAAGCGCTTCCAGGAAGCCGGGCTACCCATCATCGGGGATGACATTAAGAGCCAAGTAGGCGCCACTATCACCCATCGTGTGCTCACCAGCCTCTTCGTGGACCGTGGTGTAAAGCTTGACCACACTTACCAGCTCAATTTTGGCGGCAACACAGACTTCATGAACATGCTTGAGCGCGAACGCCTGGAATCCAAGAAAATCAGCAAGACCGGTGCCGTGACCAGTATGCTGCCCTACAAGCTGGACGAGGAAGATATCCACGTTGGCCCCAGCGATTACGTGCCCTGGCTGAAAGACCGCAAATTCTGCTACATCAAAATGGAAGGCACCACA
>CAYVRH010000193.1:1476-3358 GCA_964452955.1 uncultured Anaerolineaceae bacterium
TGCCATTGAATATGGAAGTGAAGATGGAAGTTTGGGATTCTCCCAATTCTGCCGGCGTGGTCATCGATGCTATCCGTTGCCTGAAGTTAGCCCTTGATCGTGGGATTGCCGGCCCAGTGCTGGAACCAGCCTCTTACTTCATGAAGACCCCACCGGTACAGTACAAAGACGAACTCTGCCATGCCAAAACCGAAGCTTTTATTAAAGGGGAAAGCAACAACTAGTCAATTTGTAAACTCCCTGCTGTTACGCCCTGGATTGAGTCAATCAATCATTCAGAGACAAAAAAGAGGAGCTGTGGCTCCTCTTTTTCCAATATCAATCAATATCAGGCATAAATTTGGGCTTCCATGAAGTCCCAATTTACCAGGTTATCGATAACGGCTTCAAGGTAGGCTTGGCGTTTGTTCTGGTAGTCCAGGTAATAGGCGTGTTCCCAGACGTCCAATGTGAGGACGGGCTTGCGTGAATAGCTCCAGGCGTCATCAGCATTGGGGGTTTTAAAGACTGAAAGCTTGTCATCTTCCAACACCACCCAAGCCCATCCGGAGCCAAATTGGGTCATGCCAGCCTGGACCAGTTGTTTGCGGAATTCATCCCAGGAGCCAAAATCTGTTTCAATTCGCTTCAGCAGTTTTTCTGAAGGTTTGACTGTGCCAGCAGGAGCAAGACATTTCCAATAGTAGTTATGGTTCCAAATCTGCATGGCATTGTTATAGAGCACTTTTTTCTCTGGCTTGCCATATGTTTCCATGCCAATTTCTTCAAGGCTCATATTTTCGTATTCAGTACCTTTGATCAGCTCTAGGGTCTTGTCAACATAAGCTTTGTGATGTTTTCCATAATGGAAATCAATTGTGTTGGCAGAAATTACGGGTGCAAGGGCATCTTTAGCCCAGGGGAGTTCGGGTAAAGCAACAGGGGATTTCTTCCATTCTTCTTTTTCAGTGGTCATATTTCCTCTTTCTTTTCAGGTTTTTTTTATCGGTTATTCCGTGTCTTCGCAATTAATCCAATTGTAAAACAAACCGTCTCTGGAAGTGATTTAGGCCTATACAGATTATTCCCCGATGATCTTAACCAGAATCAGCTCTGAGCGGCGACCGTCAAAATGACGGAAGTAGATCTCTTCTCCAGGACCTAAATCAAGTTCACCGCCAGTAACAGACATCACCACGTCGCGCCCCTTGGCCTGGCTTTTAGTGTAAGTGACCGTGCCATCATCCCAATTTGTATCCTGGCTTTGCTGATTGACAGATCCACAAGCAGCCAGATTTTGCAGCCATTTTTTATAATCTTCAATCAGACCGAATGCATTGTTATTGATAAAAACTGAAGCGGTCTTGGACATGGTATTCACCAATACAAGGCCTTCCTTGATGCCACTTTGGCGTGTCACTCTGCGTAGGTCTGCAGTAATGTTGACAAAACCTTTTTGGCTGGGGTAATGAACCCTCAGTTCTTCACAATAGGTTCTCATTCAGCAATTTCACCGTCCGACACCCCTTGCTTACCCTTGTCAAAGACTTCATCAATTGTTTTTTGCTGCATATTGGCAAGTTCTGTTGCTTTCCTGGCATGCATCTCCAAGATGGTCTTTTGTTGTTCTGCCAGCCTCTTTCCCTTAATAGGAAACCAAAAGAGGGCAATACCCCCAAGCAAAAGGGTAATCCCAGGAATTAGCCCTACCAAAGCACGGATGCCCAGGCGGGCAGTCTCAGGTTGGTTGAGAAAAGGCACGCCACCATTGGCCTGGGTGGTCACGAAGGCAGTTTCAGCCAGGATAAGGGCGGTTATATAGATGGCCACCGATTGAGCAGGTTTGGTTATCAGGGCATTCGCGCCAAGGTAAGAGCCCTCCCTGCGGACGCCGGTCTTGATT
>CAYVRH010000194.1:0-3356 GCA_964452955.1 uncultured Anaerolineaceae bacterium
TTGATGTATTTTACCACCTAAGAGGTCAAGAATTGCAGGCTTGTGCATTCTTCATTTGACAAGGTTGGAGCGTTTTTGAAATCACTCTAATCTTCTTTGGCTGCAGTAAAATTGATAAATCAATACCCAAGATGCGGACAGGATTCAAGATGCGTAAACCCAAACCGGCCAAGAATGTGCTAAAGAAGGCGCAAATGCCTGCCATCCAAGCAGACAAATTTCAAAAGATAGATTTCTGGATGGTTTTGAAGGATTATCTGCTTTGTATATTGGGGGGAGTCATCTATGCTCTCGCTCTAAATCTATTTTTGCGCCCGCTCGGAATTTACATCGCCAACCTGACCGGCGTTGCGCAAATCTTGCAGGACTTGCTCAAAATGGCATTTCCGGGTCTCAAGGATATCCTGGGTTTGCTCGTCATCTTGTTGAACCTGCCCTTATTTATCCTTTCATTTGCCAGCATTAATCGCGGTTTCTTCCTCAAGACCTTGCTAACGGTCTTTGCGACTTCGGCGGCTATCCAGTTTATTCCGGTCAAAATGCTCATAACGGGCATCACAGAACCAATCACTTATGTTGTCATTGGGGCGGTCATCGCGGGCTTTGGTGTTGGGCTTAGCCTGCGCAGCAAGGGCTCCAGTGGTGGCGTGGATATCCTGGGTGTCTATCTCAGCCTTAAGCGTAAAGGCTTCAGCATTGGGCGCGTTACCATGATCATTGCTGCCGTGGTCTACATTTATGCGTTTTTTCAAATTTCCCCCGCGATGTTGGTTTATTCGGTGCTTTTCACACTCATTTACAGCTTCGTGATTGACCGGGTGCACTTTCAGAATATCAAGGAACATGTCACCATCATCAGCAAGGACAAAAACATTCTGGAGATCATCCTGCGGGAGACAGGCCGCAGTGCTACTTACTGGGTGGGTTCAGGTGCTTTTTCGAAAACCGAATCGTATGTGATGATGACGGTGCTTTCAAAGTATGAAGTTGAACGTGTGCGGCAGCAGATTATGCAAGCCGACCCCCACGCCTTCATGATTGAGAGCGGCAACGTTCAAGTGAGTGGGAACTTTCCCGCGCATTTCTTCGACTAGGATTTTCGTCTGAAAGGGAATTGTTCTCTCCCTAGGGAATGCTTGATGATTCCAGACAATGAATGACTGGCAATACTATCTCTATGTTTTTCTACTAATTTCAAATTACTTTACTGAACACCCGAAGCCAGTTAGCTTGTTGAGACCTCTGTTAACTGCAGTTGAATCTGACCGCGTTCGCTCCACTCTATGAGCAAATCAGGGTCCAGGCCGAATGGCATCAACACCGCCGCGCCAGCTTTTGCCAGTAGCTTGACATACTTATCTGTGTCGAGCGTTTTTGGGTCAAACGGTTTGCCTAATTCCCAGGCAAATACATCCCTCTCACCCCGGGTAAACAGGAAGCGGATGCGCTGCCCGGGGCGTATGGACATGCCAGCAGCTTCCATTTGTCTGGCAGCCCTCACCGCGGCTGTACTGGCCTTGTAGGCGTCCAGCGCGTAGCTCACCTTGCCATTGATTAGCATTTGGTCTGGGGGCACATCGCAAGCCTTTAGCAAGGCCAACGCTCGTTGGTAGATCTGAAAAGCTTCCAGGATGCGACCCTCCAATTGCGGCCGGTATTTGGCTTTGCCGATGGTATCGATCATTTCACGCTGCACCGCTGCGATCCAACGCGGTGTATCCCGCCGGCGGGCTTCCAGGCCGCGTACCTTTACTTCGCCGCTTTGGAAAACACCAAAAAAACGGTTGGCAATCGGTACGCGTTCATCGGTTTTGGAGGGTAAAAAGGCAATCCAACGGAAGATGCCATCCAGGTTGATGGTCAGCCCGGTGCGATCGTTGATGGCCTGGATTAGCGGCTCAAAATCGCTTACCTTGCTGCAACCGCGTTTTTTTACCCAGAGTGCGTCCACATACATGTGCAGCACCTCAAATCCATTTTCCTCACAGACATCCTTGGCCCGCAGCAGGGTCTCACGCCCACCTTTGGTGACGGCTTCATGGGCTTCAATGCGCCCATAGCGCGCGTTCTTGTAGCCCAAAAAGCCAAAACAAACCACCAGCAGCCATTTCAGCGCCATTGCCCGCTCGCTGAGGGTCTTGGCCATGGGGTGGCCGGGAACGTATTCCCTGATTTTGTGTTTGAGTGCCACTCGTTTTTCGTAGAGCGGTTTGAGGGTAAGCGGCACTACCCCCAGGTCTTCGCTGGCTGGTTCCAGCAGGTCCGGCAGGGGAACTTCAGGGGAAATGTTGCCTTTGATTATGACCGCCGGGTACATGGAGACGAAGTCAATCTCGGCTACATCTGTATGCACGCCAATTTTGGGTTGATAGATCATGCCGCCCCGGTCCGATTGGATCAGTTGCAGGCCGGTTTTGAATTGCTCCACCTGGCGTTTCTGGTAGGGTACCAGCACGTCCTTTTCCATCGCGGTGATCACCTGCATGGCGGAGATGCCCTGGCCGGGTGAAACCCGGGCGGCTTTTTCGATGGGTAGGGTGGTGACCCTGGCCATTTCGAGGGTGCCTGCCAGTGAGTAATCCGACCACATCATGGCCGATTTACGGTCGATATGGCAGCGTCCGAAGAGGTGGGCTTCTTCCGGGCGGAAAATGATATGCCCGTAGGAAAAGTAGCTGGTTTCCTTCTGCCAGCGTACTGACCTTTCCTGGTCGCGGTTCAGGCTCAGTGGGAAATTGGCTTCTTCGGAGCGCGAAAGCAGAAAAGGCATCACCCAGGAGTCACCCCAGTCAGTGGCGATGATATCAGGGTCATACACTTTAAGAATCTCCTCAACTTCGCGTAGCCACAAAGACTCTTTGTCAAAATTGAGCTCCTGATGCAGGTTATCAGAATGGATGATCAGGCCGCTTACCTGGCCGCGGGATGGATCCGCGTTCGGTTGGATATGCAATATCCGCAGCGGGGGCAGGTTGGGGATGAGGTCCCAGCGGCTGTTGAGGGGCTTGATGGATTGGATGTGGCCATGACTGTCTGCGAACACTTCACAGAGCGCCATGGGGAATACGCCGTAACGGGCGATGTAGCGGCATTGGATGGTGACATCCGAGTCGTACCAGGTGAGAGTTTCGAAGTCTTTTTCCAGACTGAAGAAGATGCGCTGCTGCAGGGCGGGGTTGGAGACGCAGATTTCCATCACATCCACCGGGTCAGCCACGAAGACATCCTGTTTTTGGGTTCGCCGCAGCGAAAGGATGCCTTCCTGGCCTTGAAGCTGCTTCCACAGGCGGCGGAGTTCGCTGTGGTCCCCGGCAGCATAAAAAGTGACGGGGAAGTTGTGCGTGAAGGAGACACGC
>CAYVRH010000195.1:0-3343 GCA_964452955.1 uncultured Anaerolineaceae bacterium
ACCAACGTGGCGATCAAGTGGTGACCGTGAATATCCAGATACCCACTGTGCTCAGCGACGAACAAAAAGAGTTGTTTGAAAAGTTGGGGCAGAGCCTTGGCACCGATATCAAGATACAAGAAAGAGGATTCTTTGACAAAATCAAAGACGTGCTCGGAATGTAAGCCCAGCGCCTGGGAAGAAGTCTCCCTGGTTTGCAGCGGCGAACTGGCAGAAGTGGTCGCTGAAACTTTTGCGCGCTTCGTGCCGGATGGCGTGGTCATCAACAGCGTCACCAGCTTTGACCCTGAAGCCTACGAACAACGCCCCACCGGCGAAATGCAGGTGGTGGCTTATCTGCCAATGGACGACGCCTTAGCCACAACCAAAGCCCATCTGGAAGAAGCTATCTGGCATCTCTCCACCATTTGCCCGCTTAACAGCTTGAGTTACAGGCAAATTCAAAATCAGGATTGGATGGCGGAGTGGAAAAAGCACTACCAGCCTTTGCGGCTAGGTGAGAATTTGATCGTCTTACCCGCCTGGGTGGATGAAAGCCTCGCCGGTGATCATACACCTATACGCATTTCTCCGGATATGGCCTTCGGCACTGGCACCCACCCCTCCACGCAACTCTGCATGATCGCGCTGGAAAAGTATGGCTGCGCGGGTAAGAACGTAATTGACATTGGCTCGGGCAGCGGCATTCTATCCATCGAAGCCGTTCGGCTTGGAGCAGATCGGGTTCTGGGTGTGGATATCGAAGCAGACGCAGTCCTCTCGGCCAGGCGCAATGCTGAATTGAACGGCATGCCGGATGAAATCATTTTTGAAGAGGGCTCTCTTCAAGAAATTTTGAAACGCCAGGATGGCCTTAATCAGGCCCCCGTTGTACTGGCTAACATCCTGGCGCACATCCTGATTGCCATGTTTGGGCAGGGGTTGGCAGATACCGTTAGCCCGCACGGGCTGATCATTTTAGGCGGCATTTTAGAGCATCAGGCACAGTCCGTTTTGGACGCGGCCACTCCTCATGGCTTGAGGTTGATTGAAACATTCCAAGATGGTGACTGGGTAGTTCTGGTCTTAAAAAAAGCCAGCTAAGGATATGAACGAGGACGACGGTCCTCATTCTTTTTTTATTCCCGCAAAATGCGTTGGCAGAGAAATGAGAGATAGGCAGAAGGCAGCTTTTTCTGCCCAAAATCTTCCGCCTTACACGCCAGATAGATTGACTCAGGGGTGAATAACCCATCTACGTTCTCTTTAGCCTGAATAATCTGTTTCATCTGCTCATATCTCGCGTCCCCATTTAGCGAGGGGAAGAGCCTCAGAACATCACAAACGGAGACGATGTCATACCAGACCGGGGGAGCCTTCAATTTTCTGAAGTCGGTACCCATAAAGAACATATAAGGGTGCAGGTCACGGCTGCGCTCCCAAAATGAAAGTATGATCTCGCATAAAGCACTGGCATGCGCGCTTTCCCTCAGGTTTGGCAAGGCAGCAAACAGGCGCAGCATCCATAGTGTGGCAATCGGGCAAGGGTCGTTCTTGCGGCCTGGCCCCCGCCAACTGCCCAATTCTCTTGAAACAGCGCAGGGGAAACCTTGGTCAAATTGCAGAGCGGAAAGTGATTCAAGCCCGGGTTTCACAAATTGGTCATAATCCATTCCTGATTGAAACACCGCCAGCATCAGCAAAGGTGCATCACAAAGCGCCCAGCCGAAACCGGGCTCCCCGCTGCCGCCATAATGGGTTGGCACCAGGCAGCGACTCTTATAAATGCCGTTCTCATCCCGATGTGCGAGGATCTGCTCAAAGGCTGTGGCGATTTGCGGAATTTCAATGCCTAAGTCCAATGATTGGAGCAGCAAGAGGCGGTTGATACTCAAATATGGATTTTTATGACCACTGACGATGATTTTGTGAAAGTCAGCAATTTCAGCCAGCAAACCCTGAACAAAGGGCTCCGTGATCAGCTGTTCATGTATTTCTTGTAAATCGGAGGATGGCACGCCAACCAAATCGTGCAGTACCAGGTAGCGTACCCAGGGCTGTGATATCTCGAGTAGTCGATCATAAGTTGCCAATTTGGACCTCCATTCGGAAAGGTCGGGGTTTTGGAGCCAGGCTTTGCTTTGAAAGGTCTATAAACGTCTGGAAAACACCATAAAGTTTATCTTAATCCCATTATAATAAGATTGAGTATTATGGCATCTGACCTCGAAACCACCATCTACGAAGTTTCCTATCGCATTCCGCAGGATCGCCTTTACACCGGTCAAGGCCTCTGGTTCAAACCCAACGGCTGCCGCTTTTTGCTTGGGCTCTCTGATTTCGTACAGGAGCGCACAGGCCCCATCAGCTTCATTCAAACCAAAGCTGTAGGCGCGCTGGTCAATAAATTCGGTACAGTTGCCACCCTGGAAGCAGCCAAAGGGCTGCTCGAAATTACTTCACCGGTATCAGGTGTTGTTTATAAAGTAAACCAAAAACTCCTTGAGCAGCCGGAATTGGTTAATAATGAACCTTACAGCCGCGGTTGGCTGGTTGAGTTTGAAGCCTTTAGCTGGCAGGCGGATAAGGCCTTCTTGATGACTGCCCAGGAGTATGTAAATCACCTGCTAGACGAATCAAACAGCTTCCGCCGCACGGATTAGGAGCCACATGCCCGTAATTAAACCTGAAATCGTTAAGATCGAACCCGTCAACCAAGGGCAAGGGGTCACGCGCAAGATGCTCATCAGCCCTGAAATTGGTCCCAATTTTGCCATGCGCCAGTTCAGCATTGAACCCGGTGGCTATATGCCCCTGCATACCAACCAGGTAGAGCATGAGCAATACGTTTTGCGGGGTCGGGCGCAACTGGAATTGGGGGATGAAATGGTGCTGGTTCAGGCTGGGGATGTAGTTTTTATTCCCGCCGGGCTACCCCACTCTTATGCTACGCTGGGCACGGAGCCCTTTGAGTTCCTCTGCCTGGTGCCGAACAAAGAAGATAAGACCGAACTGGTCGAACGCGAGCCCCATTATTGAGGCTAAGCCTCAAAAGGCTGGTCAGCCCTTTCCACTTTTTCTCGAGAATTTCCAGATTAATTACAAAACCCGCAAGTTGAATTGCGGGTTTTGTTTGTCTTTGAAGATATCTAAAATCAAAATAAGGATTCGTGCGGATGTTTCTCATCAATTCGTGAAAGCGCGTAAGAAGCCGCCGCCCCGACCACGAAAGCCAGGATGCAGACCAAGTACTGCTTGGGTGTGGCAGGACCTTCGATGATGGCGATGGCGATGCTCGAGCCAACCACAGTGCCGATGATGATGTTGTACATCAGCCCAAAGGCCTTATCAAACAATTTTGAAA
>CAYVRH010000196.1:0-3334 GCA_964452955.1 uncultured Anaerolineaceae bacterium
TGCCTTTGTTTTGAAAGGATTCTTTCACCTGCTGATTTTGCTCAAGTTCCGGCCGTTGGGCCGCTGCTTGGAATTCGTTCATTGTTTTCTCCAGCTTTCCAGTATTTCCTGCGCACGCGAAGCGCGGACCTTATTTTCCGCTAATAGCTGCGCCACTAACTTTTCAACCTCATCCGCTGCAGCGCCTGCCGCGATGGCCACCTGCCGGGCATGCAAGGCCATGTGCCCGTGTTGAATGCCCTCCGTTGCCAGCGCCCTGAGCGCGCCCAGGTTTTGTGCCAGGCCAACCGCAGCAATAATGCCCCCTAATTCACGCGCGCTTTCAATGCCCATTAATTTCAAATTGGCCATCGCGGTCGGATGCACGCGCGTGGCTCCACCAACCGTGCCAACCGACATGGGCAGTTCAATTTCACCAATTAGTTCACCGTGAGAACCTTTTTTCCAGCGGCTCAGGCTGCCGTAGCGACCTTTTTTGACAGCATATGCGTGCGCGCCGGCTTCTATCGCCCGCCAGTCATTCCCTGTGGCCATCACTACCGCATCTATTCCGTTCATAATGCCCTTGTTATGCGTGGCTGCCCGGTAAGGGTCCACGGCCGCGAAAGCCCAAGCCTCGATGATTCCATCCCGCACCTGTTCGCCGCTGAAGTTCTCAAATGCCAAGGCGTCAAGCGGAATTTTGCAACTGGCCTTTGCCAGCCGCCGGTCTGCCAGGTTGCTCAGAATACGCAGCCCTACCTGCCCCCCGGTGATCTTCGCCACTGGTACCGCCAGGGTTTCCATAATGCTATTAACTACATTGGCACCCATGGCATCACAAACGTCATAGATCAGGTGCAATACGATAAAAGGCCCCATCGGCGAGCGCTTGAATTGGCGGATTTCTATGCCCGTGGGTCCCCCGCCGCGCGCAACATTTTTAGGGTTCGCTTGTCTGGCAATTTCAAGCAGATCGCCCTTATGTGCTTCAAGTGCCTCAACCGCCTTTTGCAGATCTGGCAGACGGCTCACCTGCAGTTGCCCAATCATCTCACTTCCCGTCATGGAAGCCGAGAATCCACCACCAGCCATGGCCAGTTTGGCTGCCATTGAAGCCGCGGCCACCACCGAAGGTTCTTCAATGACCATCGGTATCAGCACCGCACGGCCATTCACCATAAAATTTTGAGCGATGCCAATCGGCAGGCTGTAAACCCCCACCGCGTTTTCGATCATGGCCGCAGCCCTGGAGACTTGTAATCCTCCCTCAGCCGAATAAGCTTTTATGTCCTCTGAGGAAAGCGCTGCGCTTTGGGTTAGCTGCTCTAGCCGTTCAACAATATCCATATCGCGGAATTTTTTGGTCATTTGAGGCTCATTCCCGTTTTGCATGCTTGCTTTTATACCTTCCCGGGTCTCTAAAAAACTATCAGTTGTTTAATATTATCAGTATCTGTTGCTTGGAAATCGAAAAAGTCTTTCACCCAGATTGGAATTTGGCATTCTTCTCTTGTATACTCCCTGCATTGGAGATACCTTATGGATATTAATGAAAACACTTTGGTTTACGATACTCTGATTATCGGAGGCGGCCCAGCAGGGGCTACTGCCGGCATCTATGCTGCCCGAGCTGGCCTCAAAGCCGCCATCCTCGACCGCGGCCTTACCAGCGGTGCCTTGGCCATCACTCAAAAGATTGCCAACTACCCGGGCATGGAAGGTGAAATTAGCGGCGCAGACTTACTGCAAACCATGCGCCGGCAGGCTGAGCAATTTGGAGTTACCTTCATTGACGATAAGGCCATTGGCACGGATCTGAAAGCCGAACCCAAGTTGGTATTTGGTAACCTAAATACTTATCAGGCCAAAACCCTCATTATTGCCACTGGCTCAATGGGCCGTAGCAATCTTCTCAAGGGAGAAGCAGAACTTCTTGGCAAAGGTGTTTCCTATTGTGCCATTTGTGATGGCGCGTTTTTCAAGAATAAAAGTGTATTTGTCGCTGGTTCGAGCGATGAAGCCGTTGAAGAAGCTCTCTATCTGGCTAACATTGTCAGCCAGGTTACCTTGCTTTGCCCAACACCGGCCTTGCGTGCTTCCGAATCTCTGGTCAAGGAATTGGAATCGCAACCCAACCTCAAACTTGTTCTCGGGGCTGCGATAAAACAAATCTACGGTTCCGATCACGTGGAAGGGGTTAGGTACTTTGTGCGCAGTGAAGGTGAAAAAGACCTTCAGGCCAGCGGTGCCTTCCTGTATTTGCAGGGGGGCGTTCCCATAACCGATTTCCTGGTCGGGCAGCTTGAACTCAGCCCCGAAGGATGCCTGATGGTTGACCGCGAATATCAAACCGCCATCCCAGGCGTTTTCGCGGTGGGTGATGTTTTGTGCTCGCACATCAAGCAGGCTGTCATCGCGGCCGCGGATGGTGCCATTGCCGGTATTGCCGCTCAAAAATACATCACCGGTAGGAAACAAATGGGCTTCGACTGGTCCAAATAAGCGCTCTCAGATCTATTCAAGTAGGTCGGGTGGAGGGACCACGAATGTTGGAATCGGGGCTAATCCCCGTCCCGTAACCCGACAAAATTATGATGGTTTGATGTTTTCCCAAGAATAATGATTATGTTGGGTTACGCTCCACAAAGCGATTGTCAATTATTCTCTCTGTGTCGCTCCATACAACCTACTATTTTGTCATACCGAACTATCTTGTGAGGAATCCTTGTTTGCCTCATATCACTCGCCGTGTTTTCCGCTCACTGCTTCGTTTCAATTGCTATAGCCTTCCTCTCGTAAACGGGTACAATATCCCCCATGCCAAACACTGCCCCAGAAAACCTATCCAAAGCCGCCCAGCGCGGCGAGCCTTCCTACGTCTGGCGTGCCGGCCAGAACCGCCGTTTCAAGATGATAGAAGCATGGGCTGGTCCTCGCATGCAAGGCAATGTCTTTGAAGATGGCTGCGGAGTTGGCGCCTACGTGAAGCGTTTCGTGGAAGCCGGCAGCAGGCTCACGGGTATGGATATCGAGCTGCCGCGCTGCCTTGAAGCCCGCCACTTTTCCGAGATGATCTTCTGCGGTGCCGGTGAAGCGCTTCCATTATCTTCTGACAGCATGGATTTGGTTTTCAACAATGAAGTCATTGAACACGTCCAGGATGACTGCCTGGCCATCGCCGAGATGGTGCGAGCCACCAAACCCGGCGGCCGCGTAATCTTCTTCTGCCCAAATCGTTGGTATCCTTTCGAAACGCACGGCATCTACTGGCGGGGCAAATATCACTTTGGCAACAAACTCTTCGTCAATTACCTGCCGCGCCCCTGGCGGGATAAACTTTGCCCGCATGTCA
>CAYVRH010000197.1:0-3325 GCA_964452955.1 uncultured Anaerolineaceae bacterium
GTCATATCCATGCGCAGCGGGCAGACAGAAATGAACCCCTGGCGGAGAGCTTCAAATTCATTGCCATCTTCTTCACGGCCGGTGGGAGGTTCTCCGGTAATCCAATAACAGGGCTCTCCTTGTTCATCGAAGTCCTTCTGAACACGATCGAAGTAGACCCGCTCACCACCACGAGTAAAGCGTACACCCGCGAAATCAGCCTGTGGTTTAAATGGCAAATTGATGTTCCAAATATGGCCGTGGTTATTTTCTGATTTGAGCCCCAGCAATTGTTTGATAACGCTGACCGCAGCCCTGGATGCTGCATCTAAAGCCAACTGATTATCCTCGGAATTTCTGCTTTCAAAAGAGACAGCATAACCAGGCAAGCCAGTAAGCGCGGCTTCCATTGCCGCTGTAACGGTGCCGGAATAGGTAACGTCCAGGCCAATGTTGTTGTGCGGATTGACTCCAGAAACAACAAAGTCAAAACCAGTTCCCAAGGCTCCCATCAAAGCCAGGGCCACACAATCCGAAGGCGCTCCATCACTGGCAAAGGCATCCATACCGCCTGCCAACTTTACAGCTTTGATGTGCATCGGCCGCGTGAGTGTCTTCACATGCCCACAAGCGGACCAATTCTTATCCGGGGCGCAAACTGTCACATTAAAGCCTGCAGCCTGCAAAGCCATTGCAATAGCTTTAAGTCCAGGCGCATCCACGCCATCATCGTTGGTTACCAGTACTCTTTTCATTATCACCTGTCTGTATTAATGGCGTTTACGTTTCTTTTTAGCCTGTGCTTCGGCCTGTGTTTGCTCTGAAGCCTGGGAGCTAAGCACTTTGCTTGTTTCAGCGGGCATGTCTTCGGTCTTGCTGGCCTGTGTCTTCGCAACCGCTTCAGGTAGTACTGGACGGTAACGGAAGATCGTGCCAATCACCCGCTGGCGCACTTCCGAAAGCAATTCAGAGAACATGGTGCTGGCCTTCTGCTTGTATTTGGTCAGCGGATCTTGCTGGGCATAGGATTCCATTGAAATGGAAACCCGTAAAGCTTCCATCTTTGTCAGGTATTCCACCCAGGAATCGGTAATGGTTTCCAGCAAGAGTTGTCGGTAAATCCGGTTCTGGGCCTTCCCGCCTAGCACAGGGATTATTTTCTCTTTCGCTCCTGAGTCGATCTCAGCGAGTAAACTGTCAGAGATAGCCGCAAACGCGTCCTCCCCCAGGCTTTCCATGAGGAGAGATTGGGTATCTGCCGGGGTTTGATTGAGGACAAAATTATTCACGCGGAGGTGCTCCCATTCAGCATTGCCAAAGACGGTTACGAATTTGTCTTCAGCACCATAGAGGTGTTCCAAAATCTGCTGAGTGAAAGCCTCCGGGTTTTTCCGGTCGATTGTTTTTGCCATGGAAAAGAGATAATTCAGCCTGTCGCTGGCTTTAATGACGCGTTTATGAGAACGAGGGTCGAAGGTAACTCTTGCGCCCAAGGTAGTTAATTGCAATGCCTTTAAACGGGATGTTTCATCAGCAATCCCTGCTTCAAGCAAGCTCTTATTCGACTCTAAATCCCGTTCAATTTCACCTTCTGCCCCAAACAAGCGTTCAACCCTTTTTTGCAGCGTACCTCGTACCTGCTCAAGAATGGCAGCTTTTACTTCCACCCATGGTTTTACAGCCAGATCAGTCGCCTTAATCGGCCATTCTTCATTGAATCGTCGTTCCAGGGTTAACAGAGCCCGCCTTACCAGTTGTAATGTTAGTCCGGCTTTCAAAGTCTCCCGTAAAGCTGGCTTCATCGCCATTGGATTTGCGAAGAGTTCTTTTTGTTGAGTATTGCTCAAACGAACAGGGGTCTGCACGATGGCCGAAAGTTCTGCCTGCAGGTCATGGGGCTGTTCAGGGTCAAAGGTTTCAAGATAGGCATCCAGCGAATCGCCGCGCTCAGCCATCTGAGTTTTAAGTGTCTGATCCCCTTTGTCCAACATTTCTACACTGCGCTCGAGGTACGTGTTTTCTGCATCTACAGCCTCACGGCTCATCTGCAGTAGTTTATCTTTTAATGTCTGGCTGGTCTCAGGCTGACCGAGCATCTTCATGGCCAGGCTTTGAGAAAACGATGGGTACTCGACCCACGGGGTAGTAATGGGTGGTTGCAGGTCTTCAAGATAAGCCAGTAACTTCCAGAGGTCTTCCTTGTCTGCAAACGCGTTTTCTACCCGTGCTTTTAGCTCAGTCTCCAGCATCTGGTTGACATCATCGTGGAGGTCATCTTTTTTGAAGATTTTGTCGCGCTGCTGGTAAATGCGGTTTCTCTGCGAGTTGAGTACATCATCATATTCCAGAAGGTGCTTGCGGACATCAAAATTGGCGCCCTCAACCCGGGTTTGTGATTGCTCGACCATCTTTCCGATCATACCCAGCTCGATCGGCACGTTTTCATCGATTTTGAAACGGCTGAGCAGGCCTTCCATATTGGACCCGCCAAAGAGGCGCATCAAGTCATCATCCAAGGCTAAGTAGAAGCGTGAAGAACCCGGGTCTCCCTGACGGGCAGCGCGGCCGCGCAGTTGGTTATCGATACGCCGGGCTTCGTGCCGCTCAGAGCCAATCACATGCAGGCCGCCAAGCGCCCTCACCCGGTCCATGTTTTGCATATAACCAAGGAACTCATCCACGTCCGCTTGTTCTTCCTCGTCCAGACCCTGTGGAAGCGCCTTAACTGTTTCCAAGCGTTGCTGCATGGTCATATTGTAGGGATCTGCCTGAGAGTGGGTAGCTATGATCTGATTCAGCCTTGAGAGTTTGTCCTCGGGAATCTCACCACCCAATTTGATATCCACACCGCGGCCGGCCATGTTGGTGGCAATCGTGACCGCCCCAAACGCCCCCGCACCGGCGATGATTAGACTCTCTTCTGTGTGTTTTCTGGCGTTCAGCACTTTATGCGGAATACCGGCTTCGAAGATCGGCTTTAGCCTTTCCCAGTCTTGTTCGTTCAAATAGAGAGCCCGCAACAACATTGCTCTATTGCTTTCATCACCAGGGTCAATACTGGTCAGGCCTAATTGGGTGCCCAGGCGACGCATCTCCGGTACACGCAGGACTTCAAGGGGCTGTTTCAGCAAATCCAGCTCGGCAGCAACCGAATAGTCTTCTTCATCCTTGCCTTTTGAGCGCAGCCAGGCCTGTCTAAGCAGGATGGTCTGCATCAAACGTCGTACACTCTCAGCGTTCAATCGGCCTGAAAGTTTCTCGGAATTTTCAACCGAGGTACTACCCACCAATTGCGGTCTGCCAATGGCGTAATATTGGGCAATTTCACGCACAATGGCACGCATTT
>CAYVRH010000198.1:0-3323 GCA_964452955.1 uncultured Anaerolineaceae bacterium
TTTTGCTTTCCAGGGCGGCATTGCGGCCGGGTAGTAGCAGCCTTTCACCTGTGCCTTTGCCTGGGTCTTTATCGATATAAACATCAAAAGTCTGCACTGAGTAGCCCGCTGGTGAATTCCAGCCGTTGGTGATGGGACCTTTGACTTCAAACGTGAATACCAGGTTCGCGCCGTCACTGCCAACAGAGAAGGCTGTCAGATCAAAAACGCCCGGGATGAAAATACCATCCTTGGGGTAGGTGTATGTACCGGGGCCCTTATCGTCCCCGCTGGGGTCGGTAACATCAACAATTAATGTTACTGGTCCGAAGCGCATCAATTGCAGTTCAAAGGTGGCATTTTGTGGGAAAGTATTTGTAACAGATTGTGAGGCGAGCAGCACTTGTGCTGGCAAAATGCTTCCAACTTCTGGGCTGCCAAGCGTCGCTAGCGGGATGGAGGCCTCCACCAGCCCTTCCTCCGAGGTGCTCCAGTTTCCGATCTTCTCTGTTGATAAGACCCACTTCCCTGCCTGAATTTTGGCCTGATAGATGCCTTCAGAGCTAATCCCTTCATTTTTCAAGATAACAAAGGCGAGGTTGGCACCGTCGGCTAAGCTCGTGACTCCATCCATAGCCCTAATGGTGCGGTCTCCTCCTCCGGGTAAGTTCAAATAGAACTCCAACGCGCTGCCATTTTCCAATCCTTTTTTCATGTCAAAGCGCAGGTACAGATTCTCTTCATCCATACCATAGTAGAAGGTTTTGAGAGCTTTATCTTCTCCAAGCCGGAATACGCCGGCATCCTTCCATTCTTTTGTGTCCGCTTTACCGTCCACAGTCGCTTCTACCACCCCAGCCAGGGCCTGGCCTGGTTTTTGACGCGGCGCGGGGATAATAGGCAAATCCAGGCTCTCTGGGGCCATTTGCCCCAAACTCGTGTAGACCTGCTTCAACAATGCCCGATAGGCTTCGTCAAAATATGCATCCTGGCCAGAATCCTGGTCGACGCCGTACCACCAAAACCAATCCGAGCCTTCTGCCTGTAACATGGTCTTGTAAGCTTCTTGGTAAGCTGCCTGCATGGTAGCACCGGGGTTGGCTTTGGCATATTCAGCCAGCCAGTTGCGGGTTTGTGCCAGTAATTCCCAGCCATCTACTTCTTCCTGCTCTCCGATCCAGGTATCGTAATTGGCGCTGAACCATGCCCCCGGGAATAAGCCTTGCAGTTGTTCGGGAACAGCCGCGGAGTTCAAGTAAGCAGATGGTGTGGTTGGAATCAGTTGGCTGTTGGTGGAGAGCCTTTGATAGAACTCGGTCAGGAACTCTTTGCCATCCATATCATAGTTTTCCCAACAATTTTCACCGTCCACGACAATAGTCACCACTTTATCCAGCCCGGTTGTTTTGGCTTGGATGGCTTCCAGCCGGCTGATGAGGTCCCGAGCGGCTTCCTTACCGGGCATGGCGGCGTAATCGAATCCAATCTTGTCAGAAAGTACCCAATCCCTGAAAAATACCGGCAGAGCGTTGCCATCCAACCTGGGGGTCAAATAGGGCCTGTACACCGTATCGACATCCACCACCACCTGGTTTGCGTCGCGTTCAAAATGGTCACCTTCCAAACCTAAGCTTTTAACCAGAATAGGCTCACCAGTTTGAATATAGCTAAAGCCATTGACGGCTACGCGGGGGATGATATCCTCAGAAACCGCGCCCTCCCCAGGCCACAAACCGCGCGGGTCGCCCCCGAAGTGTTCTCGGTAAATTTCTACGGCCTTGGCAAGTTGCGCGTCTGCATCCATGGCAGATTGTTGCCTTAGTGTTTGAGGCAAAACCGCTTTTGCGTTGCCCACCAGGGCATTTTCCATATTCAAAATGAGTGGCAAAATGGGATGCGCGTATGGGGTGGTTGTGATCTCGAGGATGCCTTTATCCTGCAAGTCCTTATACGTAGGGATTATGCGCTTCATCAGCGCCAGAATGCCCTCAAAGAGAGGCTTCTTATCCTCTTCACTGAAGTTTCGGCCTTTGTCGACCAGCGCCTTGAATGGGGGTAGTGCCAGGTAACCCGGGTCCACCCAGGCGAGGTTGAACCAAACCTGCAAATCCCGCCAATCTTCTTCTTTAAAATCTACAATTGCTTTATCAATGGAGGCTGCATCTGTGCCGCCGCGTTTGTTTAGCAGCTCTTTGTAACGTGGAAAGCGCGCGATGATGTGATCCCAATTGACATCATAGAAATGTTCGATGATAAAACGTTTGTCGCTATCGCTCAGACTGGCAGCTGGTTTTTCTGCCAAGACCCAATAGATATCCTTGGCTCCGTTCTCGGTAAAATCATCCAGTTGCTCAATGAGCGAAGGTGTAATGTTGATGGTGGCTTTCATGCCCGGGTAGCGGGCAATCAACTCTGCCATATCCAGGTAATCCTTGGTGGCGTGCACACGCACCCAGGGCCGTGAATAAACCCCGTTTTCATCCTTGTAATAGAAAGGCTGGTGCATATGCCAGGTCAGGTTGACAGCCAGCGGTGCCAAGCCTGAAGCCGGCTTGGTGGCTTCTACTTGTGTCGGATTTTCAGCAGGCATCTTGGTCGCCGCCGGTTCCGCCGGTGTGTTTGAGTTTTGGGTAGGCATGACCGTTGGTGAAGGGTTGCCTAACGGCTCAACAGGGGATGCGCAAGCAGCCAAACTGCTGCCGACAAAAACGAACAGCAGAAGATAATGCACTAGTCTCATTTTTCCAGGCATTCTGACTCCTTAGTTCCCCAGGCTTAAGATGACGCTTTCCCCGCCAGCCAACTCAGGGGCAATCTTAAAATTCTTGAGTGAGCCATCTGACTCAAAGCGGATATTCTGAATCTCACTTTGGCCCCAGATGGCAGTGGCCGTATATTCACCAGAGAGAGGGCTTTCCTCAATGGAGATATGGCAATTTTTGTGTGACTTGCTGCCGATATTTATGAAAGTAAGCAGCATGTCTTCTCCGTCAGTACGCAAGGTGGCATAAAGGGTCTTGCAATTGGACGTGAAACTCAGGTACGGGGCTGTGGCCAGCACTGAATGGTCATTACGGATGGCAACCAGCTCGCGATACCAACTGAGCAGCGAATCAGGGTCCACTGTTTGCAGCGCAACATTGCGTTTTTGTGTGTCACTCTGGGGGTCCTTCCAAGGAATTCCCGATGTAAAGCCGGCGTATTTTTCCCCGTTCCACTGCATGGGTGTGCGGATATTGGGGTCAGGCTTGGCCCCCAGCATGCCTATTTCCTCACCGTAGTAGACGAAAGGAATACCTGGCCCGGTCAGGTACACGAAGGCGGCTTGCTTGGACATGCCGTCA
>CAYVRH010000199.1:0-3320 GCA_964452955.1 uncultured Anaerolineaceae bacterium
TTTTCGTCATTGCGAGCCTGTTTCGCGCGGCAATCTGGTGTTCGCTATTCGCAAGTACAGATTGCTTCGTCGCTTTTGCTCCTCGCAATGACAAACCCATCGGGCGAGGCGTTGCACTTGCCTCTGCCCCTTAGGGGCATCAACATAGATTGCCACGTCGCTGGCGCTCCTCGCAATGACCACGAGTCTGGGCGAGGCGCTGCGCTTGCCTCTGCCCCTACAAAACAACTAAAAAATCCTACCTACCCGGCAAAGCCATGCCGCGGAAAGCACCCAACGAAGCATAGTTCATCTCTGCCATGTAGGCTTGCAACTCCTGGTTCAAACGGCCAAAAATCTCCGCACCGCCCAGATACACCCCGGCACCCACCCCCACCAGACTTGCCCCCGCCAGGATGAACTCGGCAGCATCCAGTCCACTGGCTACGCCCCCCGTAGCAATAATCGGCACGTTGACGGTCTGGGCAATCTTATAAACACAGCGCAAAGCAATCGGTTTAATGGGCGGCCCAGAATAACCACCCGTTTTATTCGTCAAAATCGGCTTGCCGGCGTAAGCGTCAATCAGCATGCCCGGCACGGTATTGATGGCTGTGATGGCATCCGCGCCCTCCTCAACGACTGCCCTGGCAACGCTGCGGATTTCAGCCACGTTTGGAGAAAGCTTCACAGAGATGGGCACGCCGCTCCCTTCCAAAGCCTGCCGTACATAACGCACAACCTCGGCCGCGGTGCTCGGAAAACCCGAAAAGGGCGTGCCAAACTCGCTGCCCACATTCGGGCAGGAAATATTGACCTCGATCAGGTCCGGCTCAGCCTCAGCCACTTTGCGGGCCACATCGCCGAACAGCCGCGCTGTTGGGGCAAAAATGGAGGCAAACAGCAGGCAATCCTGCTTGATCAGCCGCTGCCTGGCATCCCTAAGAACGCCAATTTCTTCCAAAACACCCGGGTTGGTCAGCCCAACTGCGTTTACAAAACCATCTTTCCAGGGGATGGCAATCGGATTGGCATGCCCCGCGCGCTCTTCAGGTCCGCAGCTTTTGGCTGTCACCGCGCCGGCACCTGCCCTGGCGCAGCGTTCCAGCAGCGATGCACTGGTGCCCAGCACGCCGCTTGCCAGCACGAAGGGACTTTTCATCCGTTTTCCAAAAAAATCGAGTTCAAGCGTCATGTTTTCAATTCTATCAAAAGCCTGGTATTTCCTGCTTGCTTTCCGCTATTGAGCTTCTGACTTTGAGGCTGCCGTGGGTCCACACAATCATCAAAGCCACCAAGAGGAAGATCCCCAGGGCGGTAATGCCGACCGATGGATTGACCTTCTCCAGCAGAATCCCCCAGAAGAAGTAAACGAGGGCGATAAAAAAGTTCTCGAAGAAACTGAAAGCCGAGAGTAGCGAAGCCCTGATGGATGAAGGGATGCCCTCCTGGCTGTAATTATCGCTGACCAGGTACACGCCTTCGCTAAAACTGCCCATCACAATAAAGACTGCCACAGCCACCCACGGAATGCCTGTCAGCTCGAAGAGCAGAAAAACAGCACTGACCATCATAATGCCCTTCAGAACCCGGTGGGGGTCTTTTTTCTCTAGATACGAACCTGCCAGCCAAGTCATGGCAGCCGCCAAAAAAGTTGAAACACCTGTCACCAAAGCCACCCCCGCCGTGGAGAGGCCGTGGTAATCCAACAGCAACTGGTTGTAGATGGCAAAGGGTGTGTCGAAGGCTCCATACAAGCCGATGCCCAGCATGAAGAGCACCAGCAAACGGCTACGTCGATCCCTTATAAAGTAATTTAACGCCTTGCGCATACTGCCTTTCTGCACCAGGCGTTCCGCGTCTGAGAGTTCATGCCCCCTTCCCAGGCGCACTTCTTCCAGGCTGAGCACCACCACCAGATTTGCCAGCGCAGCAAGAATGCTCGCCCAGTAAACCGCGCTCCAACCAAAACGCCGCAGCCAACCGCCGGCAATCATGGCGACGCCAAATGTGGCAATGCTGAGTGCGTTCAAGTGACTTTTACGCTTCAGGTATTCCTCTTCCCTGCCCAAGGCTTTGAGGCTGTCGTAATACAGCGCGCGGTCGCTGCCGCTAAAGAAGGCAAAGCTTGTGCCAGTCATAATGAACGCTAAAATCATCCAACTGAAACTATGCAAATAGAGAAAAATCAAAGTGGAAGCCAGGTCGAAGAGTATCCCGCAGGCCATGCTCCACTTGCGGCCGATGCGATCGCCTAAAATGCCAGTGGGGATCTCCATTACAAAAGTGGCCACAAACAGGATGGATTCCAGCAGGCCCATCTGGGCGGTTGAAAAACCCAGGTCTTTCAAGTACAGCATGAAAATTGCCCGGCTGAAGGCCAGGCTGACAAAAAAAGTATATAAACCGTATTTCCAGATATTTTTCTTAGTCTCGTTCATTTTGGTCCCTTCACTGATCTACAACAAAAAAGGCCGCCAATGCTGGCGACGGATACGGGATCAGCGTTTTTGGAAGGCCAATCCCCTGATCAGACTAAGAGGGACCCTTTGAAGTTGATTTTGCTGCGTTTGATGGCGTCCATGTGCACAATTATAAAGGCTTGCCGCTGCGGGATTTGACCAATTTCCAGCAAAAAAGCAGGGGCAAGGTTTTGCCCCTGCCTGTTAAGGTTTTTCTTATCCAGCTTTGAGATACTCAGCCACCATTGTATAAGTCCCAGTATCTATAAAACCGGCTGTCTTGAGCTCTTGCAGAATCTCAGAGAACTTCAGCACCGCGTGCGCGCTGATACCCGCTTGTGCCAGGTTGACCAGGCCACCCTGCTCGCGGTCCACCAGTACCACCGCGTCACTCACTTGCAGGCCTGCTGTTTTCAGGGTTTCAGCTGCAGTCAAGATGGACCCGCCAGAGGTGATCACATCCTCCACCATCACTGCCGCCTGGCCGGGCTCAAACACGCCCTCGACCATCTGGCCAGTGCCGTGTGTTTTAGCTTCCTTGCGTGGATAAACCATCGGCTGTTGTAATTTACTGGCCGCAATCGAAGCAATTGGCAGGGCGGCGTAGGGCACACCAGCAATGGTGTCGTACTTCAGCTTGACCAACTGATCGATGTAGGCCTCGACAGCCAGGTCCAGAACATCCGGGAAGGAGACCAAACGTCGCAGGTCCAGGTAGACTGGGGAGGATTTGCCGCTGGCCAGGGTGAATTGCCCAAACTTAACGCAGCCCACCTGGAAAAGACGGTGGATAAGCTGTTGATAGGGGTGTTCAGTCGCGATTGCCACTGGGATCTCCAACTCTGGTAAAGAGGCCAGATTTTCAGGCTTAAGCGGTAC
>CAYVRH010000200.1:0-3310 GCA_964452955.1 uncultured Anaerolineaceae bacterium
TTTCCATGATCGGTTTTACGCATTCAACATCCTGCACGATCAGCCGCAGCCTTCCTCCCATGTCAACCAGGGAAATCACGATCGCTTTACCCGCGTGCCCTTCAAACACCAGCCGAGCTGGTGGTTCCTTCCCGCCAATGCCAAGCGGATGCACCTCTATGCGCGGTTTTGCCACTGCGATGGACGGGCAAACTTCAAGCATGTGCGCGCCAAGCGAATAACCATCTTCTTTTTCAAAGTGGTAGGTGTAATCCTCCATGAAAGAGCTGCCGCCCTTTAGCCCTTGGGTCATCGCCTTGACAACGTGCACCATGGCAGCGGTTTTCCAATCGCCTTCCGCTCCGTAGCCAATACCACGCGCCATCAGGTGCTGTGTGGCAATACCTGGCAGTTCCTCCATCCCCCACAAATCTTCAAAAGTGTTGGTAAAGGCCCCCGCCTGCTCCCTTTCCAGGATGCGTTCCAAGGCAATTTCTTCTTTTGCCTGGTAACTAACCGCATGCAGGTCATCGGTATCAAGCTGGAACTCCGCCTGGTACTCTTGTACTTTCGCCTCTACCTCTGCATCAGTCACCTTGTTGATCTCGTTGACAAGCTCCCCCACCGGCCAGGTATTCACCTGCCAGCCCAATTTGATTTGCGCCTCCACCTTGTCGCCTTCGGTCACCCCAACCTCGCGCATATTATCGCCGAATCGCACAACGGAAAGGTTCTGGCTGACGCTGTAACCCACCGCTGCCCGCATCCAGTCGCCCAACTCACTTAAGACAGCTTCATCTTTCCAATAACCGGCAATCACCTTACGATGCAGGCGCAATCTCGCACCAATAAATCCATGCTCGCGGTCGCCATGCGCCGACTGATTGAGGTTCATATAATCCATATCAATTTCTTCATTGGGGATTTCGGCAGTGTACTGGGTAGCAAAGTGGCAATAGGGTTTCTGCAAGAGGTTGAGCCCGTTAATCCACATTTTTGAAGGAGAGAAGGTGTGGCACCAAGTAACGATCCCAACGCAGTTATCGTCGAAGTTCGCTTGTCTGACGATCGCAGTCACTTCCTCATTGGATTTGATCGTCCCCTTATAGACCAATTTACAGGGAATGTGCCGATCCGCGCTGATGGTTGTTGCCATTTCCTGGCCTCGTCGCGCCACAATCTCAAGGACCTTTGGCCCGTATAACACTTGTGAACCAACGACAAACCAGACTTCTTGCTCTCCATTTTTTTGCATTGCTGCCTCCACCGCAATTTTCACTTATTGTTGATGTATCATCCTATTGCTTTTTCATCAAAAGGTAGAAAGTATTAATATCGGCATAGTCTCTTGCCATAACTACATTCATACTCCCTGTCTTGACGTCATAAACTACTGACCATTGGGTACCAGTCGTAGGTTGCGAAACCTCATTAAGAAGATTCATTGCTTCAGATTGATTAATAATTCCTTGAGACTTTACTAGTTGCTCATTCATTGTGTCAAAGCGGTCACCACTGCTCCCCTGCCCTTTCATCCCGCCGAAGAGTAAATGGTTGGTGGCCAATTGCCATGCCTTTTCATTTGGAATGATTTCCATTTTGCCTTCAATGTATTCAATTACCACCGACTTGCCAAGTGAGTCTGCAATTAGGTAATGAATGGGAGGTCCACCTGTAAAATAAATGTTGAATTTGGAGAAGATAGTGACAGCTTCGTCTGCAGTGCGAGCATGGTCAAGAATCTCTCGCATGATGGAGAGGGAGTTGATGCTTGGTCTTGAGGGGTCATAGTCGGCAACGCTTTCTTCAACCGCAGCCATGCCAATAAATAATCCATATTCATTCATCCCATCCAACGGAAAACGTACAGCATCGAGTAATAGCGCTCGTTTCGGAACGGAAATTTCAGCTAATTTTTGTAAACTACCTTTGTCTTTTGGAGCGTTATTAAGGAAAGCAATGTTTACCATCGAAACCGAAGCATATCCATCAGACGGATCATTATATAAGACCATGGCAGGACTGAAAGTCCAATCAAAATTCCGTCCGAAAACCGGATTCTTTTCATCGCCAAGAGCAGCAAAGAGTGAGCAACCAAACTCTGTTTGATCCGGAAACCTCGATAATCCCGAGTTTTCATAAGTCCCACTAAAATGCATCTCATAAAGTGGGTAATCATTAATTTTCTTCAGACTGTTCAGGGTATTAAATGCATCTGCCGATAAACCATATGTGTTCTGCGTTGGGCTTGCAACTGCGGTTAAGTCCAATCTTTCTTGGTGACACCCTGCTAAAAGAAGAATCATCAAGAGCAGCAATGCTGATTTCCATGTCGCTTTCCAAAACGATTTTGACTTGATGATCTTGCCTCTTAACAATTAATCCTCTATCGCTATATTAAGAACCTTGAGCTGGTTCATCACTTTATCTGTACCGTAACTATATTGGCCTTGCAAGACAGCACTCTATAGCAACAACACTATCGAATCGATGGACTTTCCAATCTATCAACCAAGTGCATTACCTCAATACATCCACGGCAGCTTTTTCAATAATCAATCCTGCTTTGTAACGGTCGAGAAAATCCTCAAAACCTCTTATGCTCATCTCGTCAGGATGGACCGTTGAGCCGTGTGCGTCTGCAAACACTCTCTTTGACAAATACGATGCCAACGACTCGCCCTCACTCATATTCAACATATAGGCCGCGAGCAAGGCAATCCCCCAGGCCCCGCCCTCGCCAGCGGTGTCCATTACAACCACCGGCACGTTCAGCCCCGCAGCCATGATGCTCTGGCCAACGTTTTTAGTTTTGAAAAATCCTCCATGCCCTACCAATTGGCCGATAGTGACCTTCTCATCGACAAAGAGGATGTCCATACCGATGCGTAAAGTGGCGATTGCCGAATAAAGGTGCATGCGCATGAAGTTAGCCAGCGAGAAACGGCTGTCAGGCAGGCGCACAAACAAAGGCCGTCCTTCTTCCAGGCGGGTGATTGGCTCACCGGAATAGTAGTTATAAGAGAGTAACTTTCCGCAATCCGCGTCGCCTTCCATTGCCTTCTGAAAGAGGCGCTCAAATATCTCACCCTGATTGAGCTCCTGGCCCATCGTGGCTGAAAATTCATGAAACAAATCAACCCAGGCGTTCAGGTCGGAGGTACAGTTATTGCTGTGGACCATCGCCACGGGTTTACCAGCTGGCGTGCTGACGACGTCGATCTCCGGGTACATGCTTGAAATCCTGTTTTTCAACACGATCATGGCGAAAATTGACGTGCCTGCTGAGATGTTGCCGGTTTGTTCGGCCACGCTGTTGGTGGCAACCATG
>CAYVRH010000201.1:0-3295 GCA_964452955.1 uncultured Anaerolineaceae bacterium
TAAACGCCGTGGTTTACTTCAAGGTGGTCGACCCGGCCGCGGTGGTGATCAAGATTGAGGATTACCAGTTTGCCATCCGTCAATACACCCAAGCTGCCCTGCGCGACGTCATTGGCAACAATGAGATGGATACCGTTCTCACCGAGCGTGTTGAGATCATGGACGCGATCAAGGAGTTGGTGGATAAAGAAACCTCTGACTGGGGCGTGGATATCGAGTCCATTAAAATCCAGGAAATGGAATTGCCGGCTGAGATGAAACGCGCTATGGCCAAACAAGCTGAAGCTGAGCGCGAACGCCGGGCGGCCATCATCTCCAGCCAGGGTGAACTTTCTGCGGCAGAAAACCTGCGTGACGCGGCCAATTTGCTGGCTGAAAGCTCAGGCGCTCTGCACTTGCGCACCTTGCAAACCATCCGTGATATTGCCTCGGACCCTTCCGAAAAATTAGTTCTCTTCCTGCCTTCAGATGTGGCTAATGTTGCCAAAAAGCTGAGCGAAACGACCAAGGAAAGCTAACGGAGGCCTCGCATGAGCCTCAAAAACCTATCAGATTTGATTGCCAGAGCCATGGAGGAGCAAGGTGACCTTGCTGCGCTAAAAAACCGCTCATTGGCTTCAAGTAGGCCTCGTTGGGCAGCAGAGTTGAGCCCCCAAGCCGGGCATATCATGGAGCCGTTAGCCTTTGACAATAACTCGCGCTACCTGCAACTGGCTTTTAACGACGACTTGCGCAGTGCTTTGACCGTCATCCCAAGGGTCGTCAGGGATCCGCATATTATGATTGAAGCCGGCACGCCCTTCATAAAAAGGGAAGGTATGGCAGGCGTACGCGCGATTGCCAGGCTGGCCCCCGGAATTACCGTTGCAGATATGAAAGTAGCTGATGGCGCTGAGGATGAGGTGGCGATGGCCAAACTTGGGGGCGCGCGAGCCATCACTGTACTGGGCAGTTCACCGGTTGAGACCCTGCGGCTTTTCATCGATACCTGCAAAAGCCTGGGTATGATCTCAATGATTGATATGCTGGGCGTGGATGACCCCTTGGAAGTGATGCGGCCACTGTACACACCACCGGATGTGGTGGTGATTCACCGTGGGCGGGATGAGGAGTCCAACCGCGCCAAGATGATCCGCTACCGGCACATCAGCCGCATCCGCAGCAAGTATGACGTGATGATTTCAGCCGCCGGTGGCGTGGACCTGCGGGAAGCGCGCAGTGCCGTTTTCAATGGCGCCAACATTGTGGTGGTGAACGTAGTGAAACCGGAACACAGTTGGAATGGCATCCGCACCAATGAAGATATTGCTAAGCTGACTCAGCAATTCCTGGAGACAATCGCGTAAATTACAGACCAAGAAACAAGAAGCTCCTGTCAAGGAGCTTCTTATCTTTGAATAAAAAAATTGCGCGCTAGAGCAGCACCTGGGGTAAAAAAGCGTTGGTTGTGGTAGGCGGGTTGGTTTCTGGTAAAACATGTCCTTCACCGGCACACCTTCTATAAACACATTGCAATAAGTTATCAGTAGTGCTAATATAATGTAATGGAATTCAGTTATCTATTAAAACTTATTGGCAATGAACCGGTCTTTGAATCGTCTACCCTTTTTGCAGGGAACGTCGATCCAGAATCGATTCGCGTTCAACTTTCCCGATGGGTGAAATCTGGCAAGATCTACCAGCTCCGCAGAGGGATTTATTCGATAGCGCCTCCCTATCAGAGAATTCAACCCCATCCATTCCTCATAGCGAACCATTTACAGAAAGCCTCCTACGTGAGCCTTCAATCCGCGCTATCGTTTCATGGGCTAATTCCCGAGGTTGTGAATATCACAACCAGTGTGTCGACTGGCCGCCCGGAACGTTTGGAAACACCGTTAGGAACTTATGAATTTCGACACATCAAAACTGAGTTGCTGTTTGGATATCAAATGACAGAATTAGGTGAACAAAGTGCGTTTGTTGCCAGTCCAGAAAAAGCACTCTTGGATTTGATTTACTTGCAACCTGGAGGAAGTTCACCTGCCTACTTAAAGGAGTTGCGCTTACAGAACACGGAAAAACTTGATAAGGTCTTGCTAAGAAAGCAATCTGAAAAGATAAATACTCCAAAGCTGCAAAACGCAGTCAAAAAAATAATTCAGATATTGTCCGGTGAAATCGAGGAATTCGAGGATCTATGAAAGAGTATTTGGCGACTCTGGTAAAGCAGACAAACACAGCTTTGGAAGGAAGAAACCTGGTGCGGGAATATCTGCAAGCACGAATTTTGGAATCCCTGCAGAAATCGGGCGCGATGATTCCCCTGGCTTTCCATGGGGGAACTGCCCTTCGCTTTCTATTCTCGCATGGCCGCTACTCTGAGGACCTCGATTTCACCCTGGAAGGGAACCAGGATAGGTACGATTTCCGCGGTTACTTGAAAGCGATCCGTTCTGATTTATCAAAAGAAGGCTATCAAATTGAAATCAAAGCAAACGACCAAAAAACGGTCAACAGCGCGTTTTTTCGCTTTCCGGGTTTTCTTTACGAGATGGGTTTATCTCCCATGCAAAGCGAAACACTGTCTGTGAAGATTGAAGTTGATACCAATCCACCAAAAGGAGCTGGATTAAGCACCACAGTCGTAAAACGATTTGTTGTCTTACAGCTTCAACATCACGATAAAGCCTCATTGCTTTCCGGTAAACTGCATGCTGTTTTTCAGCGTCCATATACCAAGGGACGCGATATTTACGATTTGATTTGGTATTTGAGTGATCCTGCCTGGCCGAAACCAAATTTTCTACTATTAAACAACGCACTAGCCCAAACAAACTGGACAGGTGAGACTATTAACGAAGGTAATTGGAAACCACTGCTCTGGCATAAGTTACAGGGTTTGAATTGGGCTGGGGTCATCGAGGATGTAAGGCCTTTTGTTGAGCCGAATTTTGATTTGAATCTGTTAAAAATCGGAACATTTGAGAAGGTTTTAAAGAGTTGATTTTTCGATCTGTGCGACACACTCCAGATCGCGCCGGTGTCCTCACCGAGCGCGGAACTTGACCTTTAGGTCTCATGGTGAGATTGATTATTGAAACTGATAAATTACTAAATGATGGAGACCGATGGTCAAGAATATGTGCTCGGCCTGTGCTCGCCACGCAGTGGACGGGTATCTGGAGACCAGCACGATCATTGTAAACCACGGACCAAAAAACAAGAAGCTCCAATAAAGGAGCTCCTTTTCAAAATGGTTTCGAGAATCTGGTGCCATCGGACCCTTCATCATTTACGCGATGGAGAACATTAC
>CAYVRH010000202.1:0-3270 GCA_964452955.1 uncultured Anaerolineaceae bacterium
GCCAACAGCATCCCATTTTGCCTGCTCAATCCCAAACTGACAGTGCAGACAAGTGCATTGCTGCGTACGCACTCAGAGGGTGATGAGGCTTTGATCCGTGCCATGGGCAACCCCAGAGTGTTCACCCAGTTGGATGAGTTTTTGGACCAGGATCTGGATTACGTGGATATCTGTTCCCCCAATGACGCCCATCTGCCGCAAGCCCTGGCTGCCGCGAAAGCCGGCAAAGCCATCTATTGCGAAAAACCTACCGGTATGAACCTGGAAGAAGTGCGGCAAATGGCAAAAGAGGTTGCAGAGGCGGGTGTTAAAACCCACAGCGCCTACATCCTGCGCTATATGCCAGGGGTTGTGCAAGCCAACGCGATATTAAAGTCTGGGATGATTGGTAAACCGCTGCACTATCGGGCTATCATGTACCATAGCAGTTATCTGAATACGAATCGGCCCACCAGTTGGCGCCTGAGAAAAGAGCGCTCCGGTGGCGGTGCCTGGATGGATTTGGGTTCACACATGGTCAACCTGATGCAATATCTGATCGGCGAACCCGAGAGCGTAACTGCCTGGCAGAACACTTTCATCAAGCAGCGCCCTACTGCGGCTGGCGCGGCAGAAAAAATTGGCGTGGATGTGGACGATTGGTGCCTGGCAGTGCTGCGGCACCCTGAGGAAGTGACTGGAACGGTGGAAGTCTCACGGGTAGCTGCAGGGACGGGCGAAGACACGAGTTTTGAGATTTATTGCTCTGGCGGGGCATTGCGATTCTCAGAAAGTAAAGCGGAAAGCTTGCAGTGGTTTGACAATAAGACCAATACCTGGTCGCTCTCAGCGCCCAAAGTGGAAGCCCTGGTCAATGGCCACCCAATTAACGAGTTGTGGGCGAACCCAAAGTACAGCTTGGGCACGATGGTCAACGCGCATTTAGCCTCAATCTATGATTTCGCACTTTGCCTGCAAGAGGACAGGGAATCTGAACTCAATTTTGAAGATGCCTTGGCAACGCAGCGTGTTCTTGACGCCGTTAACCTTTCCAGCGCGGAAGCTGGGCGGAAAGTGTGGCTGGCTGAGCTGTGATCCTCGACAAGACGGGTCGCCATCCTACAAAAAATCAAGACGGTGGGTTGGAAACCCACCCTACTGTGACTAAATATTTTTTGATACAGGGTTTTAGGCAGCCTTCCCAAATGGGAGGGCTGATTTTTCAAGAGGATGTAAAGGCAGACTAGGCCAAAAAACCTTTTTGCATCAGTTGGGTCAGCACCCAGGCCACGCCATCTTCTTCGTTGGAAGGTGAGATAAAATCTGCCAGGTCTTTGGCACCCTCAAGCGCATTGGCAACCGCCACACCAACCCCAGCCTGGCGCAGCATCTCGTAATCGTTCGCCGAGTCGCCGATCCCGATGGTGTTTTCAGGGGGAACATCAAGCATTTCAGCAATCCGATGCAGGGCGGCGCCCTTATTGGCTCCGTTGGCATTGATTTCAATTAAATGTGAACTCGTCCATGTAATCGCGATTTCAGGTTCAATTGCCAAAATCCGCTCGACCAACGGGATCAATATATCCGTATCGGCAATAAAAGCCACTTTTGTGGCGTCACTGGAATACTCCTTAATAAGGTTTGGCTCTTTCCGGTAGTTGCACTCGGGCGTAACGGACGCGTAATTGCTCAGCGTTGGGGACTCGCGGTTGTAGATTACCATTTCCGCGTTATGCAGGAAAGTGGTCACATCCCCTCCTTGCACCTGGTCAAAGATATGTCGCATCTGGGTGGCGGTGATGAGCATATTTTGATAAATCTCATAGGTAATGGGGTCGAAAATGATGGAGCCAGCGTCCCCTGCGCAGGGTGCCAGAATTCCTAGATCGAGCAGATAATGCGAAAACCCACAGTGTGAGCGCCCGCTGATCAGTGAAACCGCAATGCCGTTAGCCTGGGAATTAAGAATAGCCCGGCGGTTGACAAGGCTAATTTTTTGGTCACTTTGGAGTAATGTGCCGTCCAAATCGATACCGACCAGAAATTTTGGCTTCTTAGGGAACCTCGAGAGTAATTCCATAAGTGATTATTATGCGTTTGCCGGTAACCTGTGTCAAGCATTCGGCATCAATCACTCCCAACAAAAACTTGCGTGGAATGCCTTCTCCTGCGGTTGCCCTTGCCGTTTTTCAAGATTCACCGCTATAATATTCTTGTCTGTGAAATTGATTACAAACAGGCTATCAATTGAAAATTTAATACCTTTAATAGAGGCGCGGCGGAAGGCGTAGAAACTCAGAAAGCTCCGGGATTGGAGTGAGAATCAAATTATCCGCTGCCGAAGGGCTCTGCGAATTCCCTTTCAGAGTGCCTGGTGTGCCGGACTAAGGACGTGCCACTGTCATGCGATGCATGGAGCGCTATGTGTTCTTATTAACACATGGCGCTTTTTGGTTAAGGAGAGAAATATGGAACCAGTATTAATCCGTTTGCGAATGTCCAGTCATGATGCCCACTATGGCGGCAACCTTGTGGACGGTGCCAGGATGCTGGCGCTTTTTGGCGATGTAGCCACTGAACTTCTCATCCGCCGTGATGGGGATGAAGGTTTATTCAGGGCATACGATAACATCGAGTTTCTGGCCCCCGTATATGCCGGCGATTTCATCGAAGCCAAAGGTTGGATCACCTCTGAGGGAAATAGCTCCCGCAAGATGGCCTTTGAAGCCTGGAAAGTGATTGCCCCGCGACCCGACCTATCAGACTCGGCTGCTGACTTGCTAGCCGAACCCATCCTTGTCTGCAAAGCCACTGGCACCTGCGTGACCCCCAAAGACAAACAGCGTAAAAACTGAACGGAAAGGAGCCCCCAAAACATGAGCCCTCAAAAAGTCATCATCACAGCTGCAATAAGCGGCGCTGAAGTGACCCAGGAGATGAACCCTGCAGTTCCCTACACCATCGAACAATATGTGCGGGAAGCCAAAAGTGCAGTGGATGCCGGTGCGGCCATCATCCACCTGCATGCCCGTTGGGATGATGGTAAACCCACCCAGGACCGTGAACGCTTCCGGGCGATCATCAACGCCATCCAGGCTGCCTGCCCAAAAGTAATCATTCAACCCAGCACAGGTGGCGCCACCGGTATGACGGCAGAGGAACGTTTGCAGCCTACCGAACTTAACCCGGAAATGGCCAGCCTGGACTGCGGTACCCTCAATTTTGGGGGTGACGAAATCTTCATCAACACCGAGAATATGATCATCGAGTTTGCTGGCCGTATGCGAGAGC
>CAYVRH010000203.1:0-3249 GCA_964452955.1 uncultured Anaerolineaceae bacterium
GGCTTCAAGCATGGACAAGCGGGTGCCAAATTCAGCAACGTTCTTCAGCAAAACGTCCTTGATGGCAGGCTTGGCTCCCCAGTATTCTTCGTTGCGGGTAAGCGCAATTTCTTCGCCTTGCTTCCAATGGGCCAGCTTATAAGGGCCGGTACCATTGGCGATGGGTGTGAAGGGTGATTCGGAATCAGGGACGGAGTAGTAATTCGCCCAGTCATCGCAGGAACCGCCCCAACCACCATTGGCAGCAACCCATTCCTGGCTCAGGATGGAGCCCCAACCATTTGCGATGGTCGGCAGGAAGGGAGCCCAGGGTTGAGCAAGTTTCATGGTGACGGTATTTGCGGCCTCATCGACAGTGATGACCTGATCAAGGAATTCACACGGGGCTTTCAGCTTGTCGGGTTCCACTTTGAGCAGTTCTTCACGGTTGTCAGCAAGGCCGTATTCGGGATCGATCAGGGCAGTTGCATCCGCAACGCCCACGCCGAAGAAGGGTTCATTCACGAGCCAGGCAGGTGTTGAGCCGCCGCCGTTAAGCATCAGGCGCATGAAGGAGTACTTGACATCGGAAGCTTTAAGTTCCTGTCCTTCGTGGAATTTCACGCCTTCGCGGATCTTGAAGGTCCATGTCATGCCGTCTTCGGACATTTCGTACGACTCAGCAAGCATTGGGGCAAATTTGTCCACTGCAACACCATCATAGAAGACCAGGGTTTCGTAGATATTCTGGATAGGTTCACCAGAAGCCGTATCATAAGAAGCCATCGGGTCCAGGGTGAGGGCATCGCCAATATTGGCAATGGTCAGGGTATCTGGATTGGTAGCGCCTTCGGCCTTGGTGATGGGGGCAGCAACGATACCAGAGTAGATCGGGTTCATAACTCGATTTTGGATCCACTTCTGTTCATAGTTGTGGGTGGTGACCAGGGAAACCGGAACACCGACAGCCTGATCGTAATAGAGCTGCTGGGCTTCCTGGTAGATCAAGCCACGGGCTTCGGGATCGGTTTCAGCAACGCCTTTGTCCAGCAGAACCTGGAATTGATCTTTCAGGTCCTTGGGCAGGGATTGACGGCCACCGTAAGTACCTGTGGTATAGGGTTGGAACCAGTTGTGTGGGTCATGGATATCTTCAAGCCAGCCGCCGGTTAGGATCGGGATACGATAAGCACGTTGGTTGGCAAGGTAGGATGGCCATGGGAGTTCCTGAATTTCGATCTGGAACTTGGGGTTGATCGCAGCCAGATTTTCTTTGAGGATTTCAGCATAGATCTTGCGGGTGGTGTTGCCGGTATTGAAGAGCATGGTCATGCGGAAGCCTTTTTCCCAGACATCCTCAGGATCTTCGCCAGCAGCGACGCCATTTTTGTTGACGTCAGCAAGCTTAAATTCCTCAGCGGATTTTTCAGGATCAAAGGTGTAGCGCACAAATTCCTGATCGTAACCAGGCATGCCAGCAAGCATGATCATGGGAGCCGGAACAGCTTCGCCCTGGTAAATATCATCAATCACGATGTCAACATCGAACGCATAGGCAAAAGCCTTGCGGACGTGGACATCGGCGAAGAAATCACCGGGCACGCCATTGCCATCTAATTGGCCTGAACCAACATAGGGGTTCTGGGCAGGCAGAGGTGTGGCTGTGGGTTCAGCAGCTGGTTCCACTGCCGCAACTGGGGCTTCAGTGGGTTTGGGAGCTTCCGTAGCTACGGGGGCCGCAGGTTCGGGGGCTTTCGGGGCCTCAGTCGGTACGACTGGAGCCGCGGTTGGGGCAGCCTTTGGGGCAGCACAGGCAGAAAGTACCATAGCGAGCGCCAAGATTACTGCAAACACAAAATAGGTTTTACGCATAACAAACTCCTCCTTAAAAGATTTGGTTTTGCTTAACTTCAACTTTTGACCTAAAAGTTTTCGTTCGATATTTACACCTCCATTTGTAACTAAACTTTGAAACAAGCCACAAAATGGCCTGGTGTGACCTCTCGCATTTCAGGGCGTTCTTCCGCGCAGTGTTCGTCCCCAATGGGACAGCGCGAGCGGAAGCGGCAGCCAGAAGGTGGATTAGCCGGTGATGGCACATCCCCTTCGAGGACAATTCGTTTTCGAGTTTCGTAATAAACGGGATCAGGGATCGGAATAGATGAGAGCAGGGCTTTGGTATAAGGGTGGAGAGGATTGCCGTAAATCTCATCCCTATCCGCAATTTCAGCAATGATGCCCAGGTACATAACCGCGACCCGGTTACTGATATGGCGGACCATGGAAAGATCGTGGGCAACAAAGAGGTAGGTAAGCCCCAGTTGTTGCTGAAGATCCTCAAACAGGTTAATAATCTGAGCCTGAATGGAGACATCCAACGCAGAGATGGGCTCATCACAGACGACAAATTGCGGGTTCATAGCCAAAGAACGGGCAATGCCAATACGTTGGCGCTGGCCACCCGAGAATTCGTGCGGATAGCGACTGACAAAATCGGGTGAAAGTTTGACCAATTTAAGAAGATCAGCCACACGATCGTCAATTTCACGGCCAGTTGCAGCGCCGAAAGCCAAAATCGGCTCCCCGATGATTTCACGCAGGGTCATACGCGGATTTAGGCTGGCATAGGGGTCCTGGAAGATCATCTGTACGTTCTGGCGCACCTGGCGCATGGCTTCGGGTTTGAGGGTCGCAAGATCTTTTCCCTGGAACCAAACGTGCCCTGCGGTTGGTTTGTAAAGCTGAATGATTGTGCGGCCGGTTGTAGTCTTGCCGCAACCCGATTCGCCTACCAGCCCGAGAGTCTCACCTTCGTAAATATCAAAACTGACACCATCAACCGCCTTTACCGCACCTACCTGACGTTGGAACACACCCGAGTAGATCGGAAAGTGCATTTTTAGATCTTCAACTTTTACGAGAACTTCACTTGAGACTGTCATGCGCGTACCTTCCCGGTCTTGATATCCACCCAGCAGCGGACAGTATGGTTAGTATCGACTTCTTCAAGAATTGGTAACTGATCCCGGCAGATGGGCTGAACCCAGCGGCAGCGAGGAGCAAATGGGCAAGATTGAGGCTTTCGGTAAAGCACAGGAGGCATGCCTTCGATAGAAAAGAGGCGGTGGCGTTTGCCACGCTGCGTTGAGGGCAATGAGCCCAACAAACCAACGGTGTAGGGATGGGTCGGGTCACTGTAGAGTTTCTTGATTGGAGCTTCTTCAATGACGTAACCCCCATACATAACCATCACACGTTGGGCGATGCTGG
>CAYVRH010000204.1:0-3237 GCA_964452955.1 uncultured Anaerolineaceae bacterium
ATGGTGAAGTTGCTGAAGTATGCCTGCTAACCTGCATCGAGCAGGGAATTCAGGTTACTGAGGAGGCGACCAGCCCGGTCATATTGATAGACGGCCTGAAACTTGCATTAAAACTGCCCATTGAAGCGAAAATTGATTCTGATCATAAAGCCACCAAGGAAGAGTATGAATAATTCGATAGATCTCTCCACCAAACGCATTTGCATCACCGGGGGGGCCGGATTTTTGGGCACACATTTACAAGCCCAATTGAGGAAATACGGGGCAAAGGAGCTCTTCATTCCCACATACCCAGAATATGACCTGGTAAAGAGTGAGGATATCGCCCGCCTTTACGAAGACGCCAAGCCGGATGTGGTCATCCACCTGGCAGCCAAGGTGGGCGGTATTGGTGCCAACCGTGAAAAGCCGGGAGAGTTCTTCTACGATAACCTCATGATGGGTGTGCAGCTGCTGCATCAAGCCTGGCAGCGCGATATCGAGAAATTTGTGGCTATTGGCACCATCTGTGCCTATCCCAAATACACGCCTATTCCTTTTAAAGAAGAAGACTTGTGGAACGGCTACCCGGAAGAAACCAACGCGCCTTATGGGCTGGCTAAAAAGATGCTGCTGGTGCAATCGCAAGGCTATCGCCAGCAATACGGTTACAACTCCATTTACCTGCTACCAGTGAACCTTTACGGCCCTGGGGATAACTTCAACCCGGCTTCATCTCACGTCATCCCAGCCTTGATCAAAAAATGCGTTGATGCCCGCGAGGCTGGCGAACCTGAAATTATTGCCTGGGGTGATGGCTCTCCAACCCGCGAGTTTATCTATGTTGAAGACGCCGCTGAGGCCATTACGCTGGCCACCATGCGCTATAACGACTCTGAACCTGTCAACATTGGCTCCAGTTTTGAAATCAGCATCAAGGACCTGACCGAACTGGTGGCCAGACTGACTGGTTTCAATGGCGCCATTCGTTGGGATACCAGCAAACCAAATGGCCAACCCCGCCGAAAGCTGGATACCCACCGGGCAAAAGAATACTTTGGTTTTGAGTCGCACACCAATTTTGAAGAAGGGCTCAAACGCACCATCGCCTGGTATGAGGCCAATAGGAAATAAGCGTGGCAGAAAACACCGCCGCAAGCAACCAAACCATCACCCTCAAGCCCAATAAGGGCTGGATGGGCATCGACCTGCAGGAGATCTGGCATTACCGCGAGCTGATCTACTTCCTCACCTGGCGCGACATCAAAGTGCGCTACAAGCAGGCGGTACTCGGGGTTGCCTGGGCGGTACTGCAGCCGTTAATCACGGCCTTGGTGACCACTTTTGTGTTCTCGAATACCCTCAACGTTGAAACACCCATCCCTTACCCGCTTTTTATGATGGCAGCCTACTTGCCATGGCATTTGTTTTCCAACGCGATGACGCGTTCCAGCACCAGTCTGGTGGCCAACGCTAACCTGCTGACTAAAGTGTATTTTCCGCGGGTCATTATCCCAGTGGCATCCATCCTGGCAGCCCTGGTGGACTTTTTGATCACCCTGGTGATCCTGCTTGGCATCATGGCTTTTTACAAGGTGCCGTTGACGGTCAACATCTTTTGGATCATCCCCTTCACACTGCTCGCCATGCTGGCAGCATTAACCGTTGGATTATGGTTTGGCGCCCTGAACGTGCAATACCGGGATGTGCAGCAAATGGTGCCTTTTATTGCCCAAATCTGGCAATTCCTGACCCCGGTACTTTACCCAATCAACATCACGGACCCTGTCAAAAAATTCATCTTCAACCTCAACCCTATGGTGGGAGTAGTGAATGGCTTCCGATGGGCCATCACAGGCGGTGAAGCGCCGGATTGGACCATTGGCCTGTCTGTGATTGTGGTGCTTCTGCTCTTTGTAGGCGGGTTGACCTTCTTCCATAAGATGGAAAAAACTTTCGCGGATGTGGTGTGATCATGGAAAAAGACCTTGCCATCGAAATCAGGGATATCGGTAAACGCTACCGCATCGGCGTAGCCGATCGATCTGACACACTAAGGGATGTCATCACCAATGGCACTGCCAAACTAGGTAGGGCTTTATCCGGCAAACGCTCGCCGCATCTGACCAGCCAATACGTCTGGGCGCTGCGGCACGTCAGTTTTGATGTTAAGAAGGGCACAGCCCTTGGCATCATCGGCCGTAATGGGGCCGGCAAGAGCACGCTGCTCAAGATCCTTTCGCGCGTGACTGACCCCACTGAGGGCCAGGGCGAACTGCGCGGGCGGGTTGGCTCCCTGCTGGAAGTGGGCACGGGTTTCCACGCCGAGCTTTCTGGTCGGGAAAATATCTATCTGAACGGCGCGATTTTGGGTATGACCAAAAAGGAAATTGATAACCGCTTTGATCAGATCGTGGATTTTTCTGAAATTGGCCAATACATCGATACGCCCGTCAAACGCTACTCTTCGGGTATGTATCTGCGGTTGGCATTTGCTGTAGCCGCCCACCTGGAACCTGAAATTCTGGTGGTGGATGAGGTGCTGGCTGTTGGTGATGCTGATTTCCAACGCAAATGCCTGGGCAAAATGAGCGATGTGGCCGGCGAAGGCCGCACCGTACTTTTTGTGAGCCATAACATGAGCGCCATCCAGCGCCTCACCCAGGAATGCCTGGTTTTGGATAAGGGCCAGGTGCTGATGCGCGGGCCTTCAGAGCAAGCGGTGGATTTCTATCTCAACCGCGGTCTTTCCAAGCTTGGTGAGCGTTTCTGGGAAGCAGATGAAGTGCCTTTGAACGCCAAGCCCTTCCAGCCGCTGGCAATCCGCGTGCTGGATAAAGAAGGCACGGTTTCTGATTCCGTGCGCAGTGTGGACCCGATAACCATCGAAATTGAGTATCGTCTGGAAGAGGCAGCAACCGGGCTTAGAGTGGGATATTACCTTTTCACTACCCGTGGTGAACCCGTGTTTACCAGCTTCGATACGGATGCGAGCGAATCTTTCAGCCAGTATCCCGCGCGGCAGGCCGGCACCTGGCGCAGCCGCTGCGTGATCCCAGCCCATACCCTGAATGAAGGGCGCTTTGTGCTGGGCATCAACGCCAGTTCCTATGGCATCCGGCGCTATTTCCAGGATGACCAGGCACTTAGCTTTAGCGTGGATGCCTCTGGTGGCGCTGGCACGCATTGGCCGGAACCCAGACCAGGCTCAGTTCGCCCGGTGCTTGATTGGCAAATAGAGAAAACGGAATAAATGAA
>CAYVRH010000205.1:0-3218 GCA_964452955.1 uncultured Anaerolineaceae bacterium
AAACGGCTGATTTCATCCGGTAATTCATGGGTGGCTGTACGGCATTTGCCGCGTCCATCCTGCCCGATGATGTAAATCCAGGCGAAGGTGCTTAATCGGCCTTCATATGCTTCAGCCCCGCCTTCCAGACCCGCCCAGAATGCGGCTTCTGGCCGGGCAGCTTGAGCAGCTTCGGCCCGATTTTTTGCTCCCAGCAGTGTCTCGGCATCAGTCATTGGCTGGTCGGAAACCCCAGATTCCACGGTCACGCAAGAAAACTCAAACGCCCTTTCCGGGAAAAAGCGTTCAAAACCTGACCGCACAGCCTCAAGCTTGACAGGGTTGGTTGACGAGACAATAACTTTTTCAGGCATTACAACTTTGGCAGTTCAATCGACTTCTGAAATTGGTACTTGCCCTTCTTTTGGGCATAAGTCATCTCACACTGCTCGTCGCCTTCAAAGAAAAGGACTTGCGCGATGCCTTCATTGGAATAAATCTTGGCTGGCAGCGGTGTTGTGTTAGAAATTTCAAGGGTGACAAAGCCTTCCCATTCCGGCTCAAAGGGGGTTACATTGACGATGATTCCGCAGCGGGCATAAGTAGACTTGCCTAGACATACGGTCAGCACGTTCTTGGGGATGCGAAAATATTCGACCGTGCGTGCCAGCGCGAAAGAATTTGGGGGAATAACACAAACATCGCCAGTAAAATCAACCATGGAGCGTGGGTCAAAATTTTTAGGGTCCACAATTGCTGAATAGATGTTGGTAAAAATCTTGAACTCATTAGCAACGCGTATATCGTAGCCATATGAAGAAGTGCCGTATGAAATGACACCATTGCGTACCTGACCTTCCTCGAAAGGTTCAATCATTTTTTGTTCCAACGCCATTTTGCGAATCCAACCGTCTGATTTAAGTCCCATTTTTACCTCATGACATAAATTGACCGGTTATTGACCGGTCTTATTTCAAATTCTACCAAATCACATGCCACTGCGTGTGTGAATGACTGAATTAACCTTTTCCAGCAGATCGGTTGCCTGGGCGGCCAAGGTGCCAAGTTCCTGCAGCATCGCAGTTGGTTCATTTTCGTTCTCAAGCCCCAGCAGGTTGATTTTCACGTTCATAGCGGCGGCCTCGAAGGCAGCTTTACCGAGGTTAACCCCCGCGCCGGCATCTGAGATGGCGTTCAGATTCCCGATTTCTGCCATCCTTAGTGCGAGCTTCATCACCTCTACGCTCTTCTGGGCGTTCATCAATGGCACGCGAGCCGCATGTAGTGTCGCTTCCCGAATAGCCGCCTGCCGTCTGGCCTGTAATTCTTCTGTGTCTTTTGGCAACCGGCGTGCCTTTAGAATGCCGTCAAAGGATTCTGCGTCTAGTACAACCGCTTCGGTCAGTTCCTTGCGCAGTCTCTCACCTACCTCAATGACCTGCCAACATTCAGGCTCGACCGCAGCATATTTTGCCCGCCCAACAGTGAGCCTGGCAACCATTACTGCCAAAGCTGCCGCCAATGCACCCGCATGGGCTGCCGCGGACCCACCCCCCGGTGCTGGGGTGCCTTCCGCCACTGCTTCAATAAAGTGGTCTTTCTCCAGCCCACCTTGCGAAGAGGAATTGGATTCCCCCATGAAAAGCTTGTTTTCCAGAATCTGGTCGTGATCGAAGGCGTCCAACTGCAGGTAATACTGGGCTGCGTTACTCAACGCTTGCTCCGGAATCAAACCGACCAATTCAGAATGGTGGATGCCTGTGCCGTAACGCTCGGCTTCGCGGCGCACAAATTCTGTTACCTGTGCCATCGGTGAACGCTTGTAATTGGTCAGATTCATCGATACCTGAGCCAGCCCGTTCACCAATACGCCCATGGCTTTCACAAAGCGGAAACCGCCGGTGGAATTGCGCACCCGTCTGGCAATTTTCTCTGCTATGCTCACATCGCTGGTAGTGAGGTAAATGTTGTAGGCTATCAAGGGCTGCCTGGCGCCGATAACCGTTGCCCCAGCGGTGCCCAGGGCTTTGGGGCCGAGGTCTGGCTCGCGGTATGGGTCCGATACGATAACTTCCTTCAAGCCCTCGAACTCACCTTTACGGATATCCTCCAGGTTGCGGCGGTCCTGCCTTACAGCTGCTTCCTCGTAGAAAAAGACAGGGATTTCCAGTTCTTCAGCAACGCGTTTTCCCAGCCGTTTAGCCATTTCAACGCATTCAGTCATGGTCACACCAGAAATTGGCACAAAAGGTACCACATCGGTGGCCCCGATTCGCGGATGTTCGCCTTGATGCTGGTTTAGGTCTATCAGCACAGCCGCCTTGGCAATACCCTGGTACGCGGCTTCTTCCACCGCGATCGGCTCACCAACAAAGGTCAAAACAGTCCGGTTGTGGTCTGTGTCGGAATGCGTATCCAGGATACGGATACCTTGCACGGCGGCCACAGCGGCAACGATCTGATTGACAACTTCTGGCCTGCGGGCATCTGAAAAATTTGGGATACATTCTACGATTTTTCCTGGCATGATAGCTCCTTCAACTTTCCTAATTATATCCAAGCTATGCCTGCTTTTGCCTTGCACAGCTCAAGCTTGAGGTCAAAAAAAGATTAGAATTAGCGCATGAATCCATACGAAGAACGTATGCGCATACTGCGTGAGGTGCAGGAAGGTAACCTGAGCAAACCTGAGGCTACTCGGCTGTTGCAAAATTTGGCATTAACGCAACAATCTGAACCTGAGACCAGCCAAATGCCTGTCGACATCCGTGATGCTCCCGGGTTGATGAACCCCCGAATGTTGCGCATCCGCAAGCGACACCTGAAATCTGGCGAACAGATCTACGAATTGGTCTTTCAAGCCAGCCTGCTTGAAGCCGCAAAACGCATTGGCGCACGTTTCTCACCATCACTGGATAAGTTAACGCACAAAGACCTAGAGGAGCTCTTGCTCACTCACATTCCCGGAATCCTCTTTGATGAGGATGATCCAGCTAACAATACCTGTACCGAAAGCTTCCTCTTCTAAGCTTCCTGCGGCACAATTTTGTCATTGCGTTATCATTAATAGCAAGTTAAATCGCTCCTCCTGCCATAGCAAAACTATTGACTCCGGGTTGCGCAGGAGTATTATTCAGGGTCGCATTTATGTTTTGGCTCGGTAGAGCCAGTCAAGGATCAAGAATTCAATGAGCGAACTTAAAGAAATTAGCCCTGATTTTCTACAAAAGAAACAGGAA
>CAYVRH010000206.1:0-3213 GCA_964452955.1 uncultured Anaerolineaceae bacterium
GTTACCAGCACATTGCCAAGCGCGTCGGTCTTCACTTCATCCGCGAGGTCTTTCACTTCTTCGAGGACGATTTTCCGTACTTCCTGTTCGTCGCCCGAAACGGCAACAGCATTGCAAAGCCGGGTGAGAAGATCAAGTTCTTGTTTGCCAAGCTTGAAATCGATTGATTTTGAGGTCTTCTTTTGCGTGGGCATGGCTACTCCCAAATCACTTCGTTCATAAAATCGATGGGCAGCGAGTCAATAAACTCGGCCATCAAGCGGCCGGCACGGCGGATATCTTTGATGGATACTACTTCCACAGGGGTGTGCATATAGCGCAGTGGCAGGCCAATTTCCACCGTTGGGATGCCGCTTTCGGCAGTTTGAATGCTGTATGCATCGGTTCCACCAGGCGCGGGAGAGGCCTCACTGCTGAATGGAATATCCAAGGCTTCAGCAAGCTTGCTGAGTTTCTTCACCAGGTAGGGGTGATCCTGCGGACCAGTGGCAATGGTGATGCCTTTGCCAATCTCGCAGCTACGGTAGCCATTGCCACCGGGACCTTTTGAAAAGGTCACATCGATGACGATAGCCAAATCCGGATGGACAGCTACTGGATCGGTAATGCTACCAGTGCCAAAGATTTCTTCCTGGGCAGTCGCGTCACCATAAACATCCCAAAGGTGCTTGCGTCGCGAAAGGATATCCAGGCAAACCGTAAGCGCGGCCACGCTGCCGCGGTTATCCAGGGTATGCCCGCAAATTGTTTCACCGGCAAGTTCCATTGGTTCCTGGGCGAAATTGACAAAATCGCCAACCCGCACAAATTTTTCTACTTCGTTTGGTTCAAGGCCGGTATCAATCAGCAGGTGGTTCAAACCCAGCACACCGGTGGGGGCTTCCGCGGGTAACAAGTGCGCTGGCGGCATAACCACCATCGCGGGAATGTCCTGCGCTTTATCCGAACCCTGGGCAGTACCATGTACGTTGACCATCTGCCCGGGCAAGATGCGGGGGTCCACACCGCCCACCTGGGTAAAGTGCAGGAAGCCTTCTTCGATGGTTGTGACCATAAGTCCGATCGCATCCATGTGTGCCGCGATGAGCACTTTGGGGCGCGGGCCTTCTGCCACACCGTGTTGGATGGCAATAAAGCTGCCACCGTTGGTGGTTATCAATTCATCGCTGATGGGTTTCCAGGCTTTTTCCAGGATTTCGCGCACCGGCGCTTCGTTACCGGATAAGCCGGCCGCGGAAAGCAGTTCTTTGACATGCGGAACTAATTCGACGCTCAAATTATTCTCCTCTTCTTATGGGTTTGTTGTTTCAGCTGTTGGCTGTGGGTTATCAGTTGCTATGGTGGGTGCTATCTCAGTGATCGGGATGGGAGTATCCACCGCTGGTATGGTCGTTGCCGGTTCACTCGTCTGGCTGGGCGTGGCACTCAACGTGGGAGTCAGTGTCAGCGTTGGTGTAGCAGTGGGGGTATCGGTGGGTTGTTCCGTGAAGGTTGGGGTAATCGTCGCCGTACGTGTGAGATAAGGTGTTAGGGTGATGCTTGGGGTAAGTGTAATTGTGGCTGTGAATGTGGGGGTGGCACTGGGGGTCGGGCGAACGTAGCCCCGCCCCAGACGAAGAATGAAGATTCCCAGGATGTAGCACAGCAGCGTGATCACAATCAGCAACAAAAAAAGTTGCCTGGTGCGCTGTTTTGCTGACATATTTTTTAACACGGTTTTTCTCCACGGCTTGCCGAAATTGCCGGGTTTAATAATACCATTAGGGCACAAATGCCAGTTCGTTTTGCGCTATAATTAATGGGTACTCAAGTAATCAGGAGGTTCAATATGGGTAGCAGAGATAAAGCACAAAAAGAAGAACGCAAGAAGCCAAAGCTGTCGATTAAAGAAAAACGTGCCGCAAAGGAAGAAAAGAAAAAGGCTTCGACTGTCATATCCTCAACTAAAGCCGAATAAACCGGCTCTGTACAACCAAGCAAGAGAAACCAATCAAGTGTAAAATTTGATTGGTTTTTTGTTTCTTTTTTTCCAAACAAAGGAGGATTACATGTCAAAAATTTGTCCAAAATGCGGCATGTTAAATGCAGAAGATCGTACAGTCTGCTCAAATTGCGGCACTGTCTTACCGGTTGTAGCCCAAAGTGCCCCGCAAGCCCAGCCCATTCCAACCCCAACCAAAGCCTACACCACCCCAAATCAGCCACTTCCTGTTCCCCCACCCATACCTTTTTACCCACCTGCTCAGACCTTGCCCAAGAAGCGCTATGGCGTTTTACGTACTGTCTCAGGGATCCTGAACATACTGGCCTGGGTCAGCCTGGTCGTTGGTATTCTTGGCGGTTTACTGGGCGGCATCTTTGGGATGGGTTCAATGTTCCGCAATAATGTTGGCGCTGGCGTTTTCGGCGTACTGGCTGGCATCGTGGGAGGTGTGATCCTGGGAGTGGTCTGGTTTGTGATTTTCAAATACTCCGCTGAGTTGATCCACCTGGGCATCGATATCGAAGAGAACACGCGTCGTACCGCTGAATTGCTTGAAAAGATGCAGAAATAGTCTGAGTAATAGAAATCAAGGCAGAAGATCTGATTCACTTGCCCTGATGCTCATCCCTGCCAGACTTTATTGCTTCACTTATTCTTATCACTAAGTGTGTAGTCTTTTTCGTTTTTAGCAAATGGAGGAATGTGATGAAGGCAATCGTTGTCAGAGAATTTGGAGATGCAAACAAGCTCGTTTATGAAGAGACGTCCATACCTGAACCTGGTATTGGGGAAGTTCGAGTTAGAGTTGCTGCTACCGGTTTAAATTTTACGGATATTTATCAAAGAAAAGGACTGTATATAAATCCCCTTCCTTTAATCTTAGGAAATGAGTTTTCGGGGATTATTGATGCCTTAGGTGATGGAGTGAACGATTTCCAAGTTGGCGAACGTGTTGGAACAGCAAATGGTTTTGGAGGTTATGCTGAATATGCCATAGCATCAAGTTCGAAACTCATTCATCTCCCGGATGACATATCTTTTGAATTATCTGCTGCCCTTCTTTTACAGGGAATCACCGCTCACTACCTTGCTAGATCCACATTTGTTTTGAAACCTGGGGACACAGCTCTAATTCATGCTGCAGCTGGTGGAGTTGGCCAACTATTAGTTCAAATCGCAAAAATGAATGGTGCCAATGTTATTGCTACCGTTTCTGATGAAGAAAAAGC
>CAYVRH010000207.1:0-3180 GCA_964452955.1 uncultured Anaerolineaceae bacterium
CTCCCATCATGCAGGGAGACTATTAAGCTAAATTAACCTTGTAATTTTACCAAAGTCTTGACGTAAGCGTCAAGCAAATGTTCTCTTCATTCCATTTTTTGCCAATTTTGATTTCAAATCGGATTCCAAGACCATTGAATGATCAAAGGTATTTTACTAATAAATCTTGAAAAGATTGACAAAGCAATCATGCATTAATCTTCGTAAAGGGCAAGACCTGCTCAATGGTGCCGTAATCTTAATAGTTACATGGCAAGTTCACCGAAAAATGCTTCAGCACCATCCAGCGCTACCAGGCGCACCCTTTGAATGGCGTTATGGAGGTCAAGAACTGTTTCTAATTTTACACGTTGAAAATCAGGTGTCAGACCAGACGCATATTGGCCTTTCCTGGCTTCGAAGAGTACCTCCACGGTACGTCCAAGCTGCGCCTGGTTGTACGCTATTTGAGCACTCTGCAGGCATTCCGACATCAATTTGCTTCTTTTTTTCTTCTCTTGTGAGGTGACCTGTCCATGCAGAGTGGATGCCTCAGTATATTCCATAGGAGAAAACTGGAATACATGCCCCCGACTGAACTTACAGGATTCAACGAAAGCAAGTGACTCATCGAATTTTTCCAAATCCTCGCCTGGGAATCCCACAATAAGGTCCGTTGAGATGGCGATTCCCGGGATTTCAGCACGAATTAGGTCAAGCAATTCCTTGTAGCTCATTGCTGTATTTTGGCGGTGCATGGCTTGCAGGATGGCATCAGAACCGCTTTGGAGTGGTATGTGTAAATGTGGCAGCATCCGTTTGTTGAACCACAAAGAAATCAGTTTATTTGTGATCTCCCAGGGCTCAATCGATGAAAGGCGGATTCTGGGGAAAGACGTTTGTTCCAGTATCCCATTCACCAGGTCAGCTAATTCCAGCCCCAGGTCCCTACCCCAGGAGCCAAGTTGAACGCCGCTGAGGACAATCTCTTTTACATTTTCTGTTTCAAGGTGCTTAAGATCGGCTAATACAGTTTCAATCGTCAGGCTACGTGATTTTCCCCGGGCGAGTTGGGTGGCACAGTACGCACACCGGTTATCACATCCATCCTGTACTTTCACAAAAGCACGCGTCCTTGTTCGATGCCCAAGATCAGGTTTTTCGGACAACTCAGCTGCCATCCAATCAAAACTGTCCTCAAATAAATCTGGGATTTCATCTTTGGAGGCATTGTTAACCAGGTTCACTTGCTCAAGATCGACCAGAGCTTCCTTTTTGAAGAGGGTTGCCCAACAGCCCGTTGCCAGCACCCGAGGGCCCGCAAGTGCCTGATAACGTCTGACCATCTTCCTGGAATCTGCAGCTGCTTTGTGTGTGACACAACAGGTATTGACAATAACCATATCCGCTAGCTTGGGATCTGGCGTGACCGTATAACCCTTGGACCGAAACGTTTCAGCCAGGCGTTCAATTTCAGCCTGGTTGAGGCGGCATCCTACCATATCGAAGTAGATTTTTTGCATGGCAGCATTATAAAGGAATCAACCAGGTATCTGCTAAGAACACAATAACATCAGATTGTCTCGAGGTATCGGTTGACTTCCCAGTCAGATATACTCGTTCGGTACTCTTCCCATTCAGCCATACGAGAATTCAAGTACTTATCAAAAAGGCTTGAGCCCATAGCACTCCGCAAAAGCTCGCTTGTCCTCAACTCGCTGATGGCCTCAATTAATGACCCTGGTAAGACATCAATCTGCAGGTCTTCCCTTTCCTGGTCGCAGAGATCGTAGACATTGATGTTATTAAGCGGAGCAGCCAGTTCCATACCTTGTTCGATACCATCCATTCCAGCAGCTAGCATGGCATTTATCGCAAGATAAGGATTGGCAGATGGATCTGGAAAACGCAATTCTATGCGCACCGACTTTTTCTTGCCGGATATAACCCTTGGAACTCGGACCAGAGCAGAACGGTTGATTTGAGCCCAACCAATATAGACCGGAGCCTCGTACCCAGGCACTAAACGCTTGTACGAGTTGACACTTGGGGCTAGAACCGCAGCCATTTCCTTTGCATGGTAAAGAATCCCAGCAATGTAGTGCCTGGCGAGTTCAGAAAGGTTCATTGGGTCAGATTCCGAGTAAAAAAGATTATCTCCTTCAGAGGAGAAAATAGATTGATGACAATGCATACCGGAACCAGGTGCTCCAAAAAGTGGTTTCGGCATGAACGATGCAATCAGTCCATTTCTTGCGGCAATCGCTTTTACTGCTGATTTGAAGGTTTGAATGTTGTCAGCTGTACGCAAAGCATCCGCGAACTTGAAGTCTATTTCATGCTGTCCCAACCCACACTCGTGATGGCCAACTTCAACATGCAAACCCATTTTTTGTAAAGTAGCCATCAACTCATTGCGTACATTGAGGGCCTGGTCATTAGCTGAGAAGTCAAAATAGCTTCCAACATCGTACGGAACCGGGTGGATGTGCTCGTTCCCATCGCGTTTGAATAGATAAAACTCAGGTTCAGGGCCAACATTCAAGATCCAACCCTTTTCAGATTTAAGTTTCTCAAGATTACGTTTTAACATACCGCGGGGATCCGCCTCGAAGGGTTCACCATCTTGTTTGAATACTTCGCAGAGTAATCGCGCTCTTCTAAATTCGGAATGGTTGCCAGGCAAAACAGCATATGTCTCAGGATCAGGGCGTAAATGCATGTCACTTTCCTGTATTCGTGAGAAGCCTTCCACAGATGAACCATCAAACCAGATGCCATCATCAAGGACTTCTTCAAGCTGCTCGGTAGGGATATCAAGGGATTTGAGGCTTCCAACGATATCGGTAAACTGTAATGCCACAAAATTTACCTCATCACGCCGGACTTGCTCCAATAGCTCTGCTTTTTGCATAGGAACCTCCTTATGGATAGCGGATAAAAAATCCTATCACGCACAAGAAAACTTGAAGGTTAAGATTTGCTTAAATAAAAAGCTGCAACAAAGTGCAGCTTTTATGATGGAACCCCGCCATGCCGTGTGCTGGATGGTTTTGAACCTGCAATAAGCAGGGAGGGTTCTACCTGCAGGATCAATCTTGACTCTCGTCTATCACGTCACCTGGTGAGAGTTCGAACCCAAATCAAAAAGTGTTGGTACAAAACTTAAGGCTGCATCACGAACATCGCAGGGCAATTATT
>CAYVRH010000208.1:0-3178 GCA_964452955.1 uncultured Anaerolineaceae bacterium
CTGTAGCCTGCTTTGAGATCGAAAAATAACCTTAGATTGGAAAGTGTGTTTTCCAGAACAAGGCTAAGCACGGTATTAGAATTGCTCAACTCACCCAGGAATCCCCAAGGGTAAGTTGCAGCAAAAATGACCGACAGTAATGCCACTGCAGCCCCTATGACACCATATTTTATACACGTAAACAAAACATTTTGTTTCTTCAGGTCAAGATCAATGAGGAATACCGGAATGATGAGGACGAAATTACTTAGACGAAATAGGCTAAATAGAATGACCAGCCAAAAGTAAATCTGAAGATAAATCCCTTGTCTGGGACCAGGCGTGAAGCATTTGACGCTTAATATAGCCAAAACAATTGATCCAGCATAAAAAAGGGTTTCAATCATGCCGGTCTGGTAGTAAAGGAAAAAAGGGTAGAAGGCAAACAGAGCAAGCGCAATTGCTAAAGTTTTGCGGAATGAACCTAGCAAAAAATAAGCGCTTACTAAGCTAATACCCATGAATAATCCGTTAAGTAAAAGGACCATGGCATGAGTCCGAGGGGCAATGACTCCAAATAAAGCATGTGGAATCAAACTGAAGAAGCCATGAGCCCCGAAATATAAAAGAGGAGCATGGTTGCCGAAGCTGTACCCAAAGTAACCGGCGTTCGGGCTGAATAAGCCCCTTTCCGATAGCGTGGCAGCTTCTGCCCAATAATCCAGCTCATCGCTAAAAACCAGCTGAAAGTTGAGAGGGTTTTTTTGGATAATCAAAAAGAACAGCACAAAAAAAAGAAATGGCAACCCAAAAAAGAATAGATTGGCTACCGGTTTGCGCGGATCTGTCTCTTGCCTGGGTTGGCACAGTTCTAAGTTTTTCATAATCCTATGGAGAAATTTTCTGGTAGAGGCTGATATCCAGGTCAGTGCCCACTTTTTCATAACCCAGGAAATCAATAGCAGCAGAACTTATGAGGTACTTCGCTTTGAGTGCTTCTGCTGATGAGTTTGCCAGGAAATCATCAAGCTCATCCACCCTAAATACCATCATGCCAAGGCCCGGCGTAAAGTGAGAATAATCCAGCTGTGGATAGATGAACAGGTCCATATAAATAGTATTCTCCCAGCGATCTTCTGGTGTGGGATTGAATGCAGCCCACTTGAACGCCTGCGATTTGTTTACTGGTTCCAGACGTCTGAGTACTGTTTCTTTATATAGGTTCTGGCGGTTTGGAAAAACCACTAATAGGAGAACTAACCAGGCAAATGCTGTGAAAATACCTGCAAATCGTTTTAGCGGCAAGGGACGCTCTTTCAGGATGAACGAGGCAACTGAAAAGAAAAGAATTGGTGCAAGCATGCGAAAGCCACGGATTTCATCAAAGTCATAGAAAAAAAGGACAAAGACCAGGTGAGCAACCAATATTGCCAGATGGCCAAGCAAAAAAGAACGTTCCTGGTCATTTACATCTTTATTAATTCTTAAAAACTTGAAAAACAGAATAAATGACCATAACAGGAAAGCATAACGTAACGCAACTTCCATTGGCTCGCCAAAATTTGGAAGTAGGAACTTAAACGACATGGATAACCCATGCCTGAAGAAAAACTCCAATTTTGTGCTTGACTGCAGCCATTGCCCGATGAAAGACCAAGGGAATGAAGCAGATAGCAACCAGAGTATGGCAGTCATTCCAAGAACAATCGCGGCATACTTGATTAGAACAGGCAGTACCTTTCGTTTGAGGGTGACAATTTCAAAGATCAAAGCTGGAAGCAGAAGAAAAATGTTTGTGATTCGCAATAAAGTCCAGACCAATACCAGGAGGAAGTAAGCCTTAAAGGCGATGGTTTTCGATTTTCCATCCATCATGGTCTCGAAAAATGGCAACAACAAGATCATACCGGCAAACATCTGTACTTCGAGCATACCTGTAAAAAAATTCAATAGGAACGGTAAATAACTAAACAGTAAAACAAGCACTATTGCCAGGTCTTTTAGATATCTGCGTAGAGCATAGAAGATCAAGAGTGAGAAGCAAAGCGTGGCAGTATTGGCCAGCAAAGCACTGTTTTGGCTGTAGCCAGTAAAATTGGCCACAAGAGCAAATGGAAGCAGATTAAAGGGAGCATGCGCGCCGTAATTCAGCAACTTGGCGTGCTTGTCCAAACTGTAACCAAAATAGCCACTATTCTGATTGATCATACTGTTGCGCGCTACTGAGACTGACTCGGCATAGTAATCAAATTCATCGCTGTTTATTAAGTGAAATTCAGATAGACTACTCTGGTTTATCCTGAATATGCCCAAAAGAAAAAGCGCTGGAAGTAGGCAAAGAATCACGGCAAACATAACTTTACCCAACTTTACTGGGGAACAATTAGGTCGAAAACCCTGAGTCTCCTGCATCGTTTTATCTTAACATGCTTACGAAAAAAGAGAACCCGATTTGAGGGTTCTCTTTGACGCAGACTTTACCAAACCCGGACAAGATCGGGATTATCCGTGGCATGCCGGCCGACTTTTGATAGGTCAACCCAATTGCCATTGATTTTTACGCGCACAACATCGGCAGTGAAATCGGTATTCGTGCGCTCGTGGTTGTCGAAGAAATAAGAACCCACGGCATAGGTATCCACTGGAATCCCAAGTTTCTCAAACTTGGTGATGCGTTCTGGTGTAAAGCCACCAGAAACAACGATCTTAACTGATCGGCAGTACTTGCGAGCTTCTTCGCGCCATTCAACAGGGATATCCCAGCTTTCCCAGGCAGAGTCCAAACCTTTGCGCACATTACTTACCAGCCGGGCATTCACACCAAAGTCCAGAGAGGGTTCGCCCAGCGCTTCCACTGAGGCATCACGCATCGAACCGCTGGTATCCAGCCGCACACCATCCAGGCGGTATTTACGGGCTTCTTCTGCTTTGCCAGAAACCAGGCAGTCAATGTAATGCCTAAACATTAGTTCGGCAACCTCGATTGAGGTTTTGACACAATCATTGTCAAAATCCACCAGCATGATCCTGGGGGTTTTCACATTCATGATGCGCGAGAACTGCAGCATAGCTTCAGGGGAATCCCCAAGGAAGCTGCAGATGGTAGAATGAGAAACGGTACCGCCACCGGATCCGCCCCACCAATCGCCTTGGGCGTCGGTTGAAACAAATGGCCCGAGGGTAGAAGCGTAATCGAGGT
>CAYVRH010000209.1:0-3139 GCA_964452955.1 uncultured Anaerolineaceae bacterium
GGCCGTAGATGAGCATTTGCCGGTTAACATCGGCAACCCCAATGAGATCAGCATTCTGGAATTTGCCCAGTTAATCAATCAACTTGCCAATAACCCCGCTGGCATTGTCGTGCAACCGCTCAAGGGATTGGGTAACGATCCCCTCCGCCGGCAGCCAGACATCAGCAAAGCCAAGAGATTGCTGAATTGGCAGCCAAAATTCAGCCTACAAGATGGGCTACGGAACACCATTAATTACTTCAAAGAGAAGATTGTGCATGGCACAGGCGCCTAAAACCGAAAACGAGCGTTTCTTGAGGTTTATACTCGTTGGCCTGCTGAACACCTTGGTGGATTTTGGCCTGATGAATTTGTTCACCCAGGTCTTCAGAATTCCTTTGGTCATCGCCCAGGCTTTGTCCTTTTTTATCGCTGTGGTTTGTTCCTACCTGCTTAACCGGGTCTGGATTTACCCCGAAGCTATTGGCGGTTCCATGCAGGACCAATTCCCTAAATTTGTCGCCATTAACCTGCTTGGTCTGGGGGTTCGATCGCTTCTAGTACCCCTTTTCGATCAAACTATATCATCATGGCTACGCGCAAATCTGATTACATTTAAAGATCTACCCCAGAGTTTCTTTAGTCATAATGGCGCGCTGGGGCTGGTCCTACCAATCACCATCCTGATGAACTTTTTTCTCAATCGGGCATGGACTTTCAAGATCAAAAAGGCTGATGCAATATGAAAGGCACTTTGAGGGTCATCGCCGGCACAGCTAAGGGCTTGCATCTCAAGACGGTTCCCGGTGATTCCACCCGGCCAATCACCGATATTGTCAAAGAAGCATTGTTCAACATCATCGCTCCAGAAATCCAGGGTAACAAGGTTCTGGACCTTTTTGGAGGTACAGGCGCGGTATCAATCGAAGCGCTTAGCCGTGGCGCGGAAACTGCCGTCATCATCGACAAGAGTCAAACGGCTGCTGGCATTATCCGTCAAAACCTTGAAACTGCCCGTTTTGCCAAACGCGCTAAAGTCATTTGCGGCGATGCTTTCAGTTATCTCAGCGTCCAGGCGAAGGAAAGCTTTGACTTAATCTATATCGCCCCACCCCAATATAAAGATATGTGGCAAAAAGCAGTAAAGATGCTGGACCAAGACCCAGCTTGGTTGACGGCAGCCGGGCAAATAATTGTGCAGATCAATCCGCTTGAATGGGTTGAACTTCCCCTGGAGAACCTACAGGTTTTTGACCAGCGCAAGTATGGCGACACCTTGTTGGTCTTCTACGAGCACAAAGAAATTCAATCCGATTGAGATTTACCCGGAAGCGTTCGAGCCGAATTCGAGGTCGATTATCATCTGATTTGCTTCATCGTAACGGTAAATCGCCCAGAATGGACCGTTTGCTGCTTTCCAATTGCTCACTATGGGCAGCAAGGTGTAAAGGTCCTCAACCAATGGCAATTCCAGGGCTTCATCCAACGACTTCCATGCTAACTCCCCCTCGTCAGAGTGCATCAGTTCGCCGCGAAGATCCTCCGCCAGGAAGATAAATACGCAGATACCTGTATTACCCCCAGTTTCAATCTGGATCTGCCCAGCAAAAGTGAGCGTCTGGGCTTCCAAACCGCTCTCTTCCTTGAGTTCACGGCGAGCTGCTTGTAATATAGACTCACCTTTTTCAACGTGCCCACCCAAGCCATTCCACATATTTGGCCAGATTCGCTTGGAAGCTGAGCCCTGTAAAAGCAAGAACAGCCCTTCTTTGTTGATTGGGAAAATCAACACTCTGGGAATAACACAAAATTTGTCAGGCAGAAGTTTCTGTTTATTTTCCATCGCTTAACACAAAAGAAGCCGCCCATTGCTGGGCGGCTCTAACTATTTTAGTGGAGGAACATCGGCAATCCGTCAATCTTTTGGATCTTCGGCACATAATTGGCTTTGTCGTAATAACGATCAACGTCCACGTGGCGTTTCTGGGCCACAACGGATTTGATCGGTACATAATTGTAATTGCCGTGGTTGATCGCCACCATCTGCCCAAATTCCTTGCGCTGTGTGAGATGCCAGGCAAGCGTGCCAAAATTCATACCCACCATGCGATCCAGCATGTCCGCGGGACCGCTACGAACCAAGTAAGCTAATTTTTGGAACATCGTGTTCTGACCGGTCAAAAGCTTAATTTGGTCGCTCAAAACCTCACCGATGCCACCCAGTTTTTTATGGCCGTAGGCATCTTCATCACCTGTCTGCACAATCATGCCCCCATCCGTGCTGGCACCTTCAGAAATAACTACAATGGCATAGGAAGAAGGATTATTGCGCAAGTCGTACATTAGAAGGTCGCAGAGGTGCTGTGGGTTGTAGGGCACTTCGCAAATGATGGTGCGGTCGGCATAAGCCAGGTAGCCTGTAATTAACGCGGTTTCACCGCTGTTACGGCCGAATAATTCCACAACGCCAATGCGTTCATGTGAGCCCACTGAAGTGCGGAAATTGGTAATCAGCTGCACTGAACTGGTAATCGAGGTTGAAAAGCCAATGCAGTAATCTGTGCCAAATACATCGTTATCCATCGTCTTTGGGATGGCAACCAGGGGCACACCAGCTTTGTAAAGAATATTCGAATAGCTCAAGGTATCATCACCGCCGATGGTAATGAGAGAATCAAGCTTGAGGTGCTCAATTACTTTCATGACGTAATCGGTGTAGTCTTTGGTGCCGTCATCTTTAATTTCCTTGCCGTAACTCGATTTTGCCAGGAATTCAGGCACATTCTTTGGGCGCACAAAAGAAGGATTGGTGCGGGATGTATGCAAAAAAGTACCCCCGGTACGGTCAATCGTGCGGCAATTAAGTTTATCCAATGGCATGATGTAGCGTTTGTGAGATGATTCGTCGTTGAAGTCGTAATTGAGGAAGCCACCCCAACCACGGCGGATGCCGATGATTTCCACATCATCGTCAGCGGCATTATAAACAACAGACTTGATGGCAACGTTCAAACCAGGAACATCGCCACCTCCAGTTAAGATACCTACACGGCGTTTAGCCATAATTTCCTCCAAAATTTCAAGATTTCGATTCAACAATCGCTCTTGGGCTTTTTGTTGCCCACCAGCGGAACCATTGCAAGCCAATTATTGTAATAAA
>CAYVRH010000210.1:0-3136 GCA_964452955.1 uncultured Anaerolineaceae bacterium
CAATCAGCAGGGGCATCACATTTGGCACGAGGTGTTTGAAAATACGTTTGCTGGTACTCAAGCCGGTAGCTTCTGTGGCCACCATGAAGTCCTGCTCGCGTAGTGAAAGGATCTGACCACGCACCACACGTGCAGTCCCGGTCCAACCCAAAATGCCCAAGACTGCCATCAGGATAAAGATACGAGCTTTGGGTTCAACTTCCAGCGTATCCATCACCGAACCGAGGATAAGCACCATCGGGTAGAAGGGGAGGCTATTGAATAGGTCCACAAAGCGCATCAGGGCTGTATCTAGTCCACCGCCAAAGTAACCGGAAATGCCACCGATTATGACACCAATGACCATTTCAATGATGATGACTACAAAACCGACCATCAGTGAAACCTGGCCGCCATACATCAGGCGGGTCATTACGTCCATCCCATTATTATCAAGGCCCAGCGGATGCTCGTTGGAGGGCATTTCGTACTGACGAATCAGGGATATGTTGGTGTCGCGCTTGATATTATAAGTTTTGTTGACTCTCACAATCGTGTAGTGGGTTTCTTCCCCATTCTGAATTTTGTAAACAAAATCGTTTTCTCGATCCGTGATTGCTTTTCGGACTGTGGTCTTAAAATCAACAGGCAGGAATGTGCCAATATCCAATGGGTTGACAATAATATTGGAAACATCCGCGATTTCATTTCCTGCAGCATCCTTAATTACCGCATGCCCTTCTTCGTACAGAACGCTATATTCCTTGCCTTCTGCCTGGAAATTCGAGGCCTGCAATGCAACAGCTTGGCCGGCTGGCATGGAAAAATTGAAGGATTGTACAAAGTCTTTTTGAGATTCCTCGAATGGATCGAAGATGTACAAGGTGCCAATAGCTACATCATCATCGGTGGCTATACGGGTTATCTTTCCCTCTTTATAAAATGAATAACTGGTTCCTTCGAGTTCAAATCCATTCTTTCCAGCAGCGAGAGCTTGTTCAAAAGTTGTCTTGAGGTTTTCTGGAAGCGCTTGATCAGTCAAGGGTTTGAATATCTTACCTAAAACTTCCACAACCGGGGTTAATTCCTTGATGCGATAAAGGCTGTCGCCTTCTTTTACATAAGAGTAATTTTCGCCAGCGGCCTTGAATGTGAGATTACCCTTACCCATCGCCAAAAGGAAAGCCGCACGCTCAGCGCCGTCAAATTTCTTGCCATCGGCAACTGTGTAGCGTAATTCTTCGTTATATGTAGCGCTGGCAAATTCTTTGGACATACTGCCAACTCCGGTAAAAACCTCGGTTTGAGCATAGGGAGAAAGCAATGGCCCAATAAATGAGAAGGTGAACATAAAGAAAAGGATCACCAAGCCAACCACAGCCAGTTTGTTGCGGATGAAGCGTTTGAATACCAGCATGCCTGGTGAGAGCACCTTGATGCGTCTGGCATCATCCAATTTCATTTCAGGGTGTGGGTTGTTCGACTTTGTTACCTGCAAAGGGTCTTCTTCAGCGTCAGAAGTCAGTACGTCATCAAAAGATTCTTCCATGCCTTCGGTTTGTGTCTTCAGTAATTTTTCAGCTGAGTTTTCCAGACCTTCCATCTTATTTTCAGAGGAGAGTTTATAATCTTCAGTCATTTCTCACCTCCTAATTCACTCTGACGCGTGGGTCAACCACAGCGTACATAATATCCGCGATGATCAGACTGATCTGAGTAAGCACGGTCAGGAACGTTGTATAGAACATAGCAAACGGAATGTCGCCGCGCGTAATTGCTTGATACGCGATATAGCCGATACCTGGGATGTGATAAAGCGTTTCCGTGATCAAAGCCCCACCGAACATGGAGGGCAACAAGTAGCTCATATAAGACACCAACGGTATGAGCGTGTTGCGGAAAGCGTGTTTATTGATTACCACTTTCTCCGGCAGACCTTTGGCGCGGGCAGTGCGGATATAGTCGGAATTCAATACTTCAAGCATGTTGGTGCGTGTATAGCGCATCAGGCCGCCAACAGATAGCATCATCAGCGTAATCACTGGCAATACCATATGGTAACCAACATCCAATACCTGTTGAAAAGGTGTCATCGAGTTAAAGTAGCGGCCGGTAAGCCCGTAAAGATCAAACCACCCCAACTTGATGGAAAAGACATATTTAAGGATTGTCGCCAGGAAGAATGTGGGCAAAGACAGGCCCGCCAAGGCAAAAATCGTGATGGCATAATCCGTGCGGCTATATTGCTTGGTGGCCGCCTTTATGCCCAATGGTATTGAAATAACAATCTCAACAAAGAAGGTCACAATGTTAATAATCATCGAATACCAGATGACTTGATTAAACTTCTCAGTGACTGGCATGCCATACTGCCAAGACTCACCAAAATCACCCCTAATTGCATTGCCTACCCAACCAAGAAAGCCAGGAACAATAGGCTGGTCAAGACCATAGACTGCGTTTAATTGGTCCAACCATTCCTGATAAGTTTTTGTGCTGGCAGGATTGCTGGCTCTTTGTCGCGCGATGGTCTCAACATAGGAAGTAGGCAACGAACGGATGACTGAATAGACAACCAAAGCGCTAAAAAAGATGATAAATATTCCGAGGAAAATCCTCTTAAGTATAAAATTTCGCATCCAGACCCTTCCCTCAATCCGTAATACAGTACTGCAACCGGTAAGGTTTTTGGAATACGTGAGCCCACACTCAGGTGGGCTCACATATTTTATTTTATGTTAGCCGCTTAGAAATTAATTGCCGGCCATTTCGATGAGCTCAATATCATTCATCCAGCCCCAGAAGGTGGTGATATCAGGGGTAATGGTTTCGATATTGATGCGCTCGGTGCTGAAGATAACGCAGTTCTGGCGTTGGTAGGTCGGGATTTCGACTGCCCAGTCGATAACTTCGTCGAGGGCGGCTTTATAGACCTGCTTGCGGTAGTTCTGGTCAGCACTCTTACGGGCATCAACAATTAATTGGTCAAGGGTATCGGAGGTAATGTGATAGTGATTGGATTCCGAGCCGCCTGCACCAACAATGCTGGAGCTGTGGTAGACCTGGTACATATCAGGATCGATCGTAGCACCCCAAGCCGCGGTCCACATTTGCTGTTGACCGGAATCGAGGGCATCCCAGAGGATGTTGGCATCCG
>CAYVRH010000211.1:0-3127 GCA_964452955.1 uncultured Anaerolineaceae bacterium
TGAACGCCCTCTCCCCCATCCAGGCGCTGAACCTGCTTTATGAATGGAAGCACAAGTTTTTTCCCGAAGTTCAATAACACTGTCATATCGCAAGAATTGTCTTTGATTGCGCCGGTACCGTCCTAACCATCCACTAAGCGGCGGCCACAGGCCGTACGCGGCATGTACCCTTCAGATCTCCGATTGTGGCATGATTGAGACCTTCGGTCAACTTCCCGTGCTCGGTCGGGAGACCGGCACGAACGTGCTTACTGCAGCCTAGAATTGGGAACAAACCTTAGTCAAGCCAATCCGGTTGACCGTTAAGGTAACTTTGTCCGTCCATGGGCTTCTTACCCTCCGGTTGCACCCGGTCCAGCACCAAGAGGCTATCAACAGTTCCAAGTGCAGGTAAACCATTGACCACATAATGACCATTCGGGCTGACATCATAAGTGTCGTGAACGTGAGCTTTGAGCACCTTGAGTTTGCCCTTTGGAAGCACAACAAAACTGCCCGGCCAGGGGTACATGGCATCCACGCGACGGGCTAAAACTTCTGCTGGGCGGGTCAGATCTAGAAAACCATCTTCCTTAGTCAATTTTGGGGCGTAAGTTGCACCGTTTTCTGGTTGAGGTAATGGACTGAGCTTGCCATTAAGGTAGCTGGGCAAAACCTCGATCAAGGTGGTGGCCCCAAGGAAGGCCAACTGATCTGAGAGTTCTCCGGCGTTGGTGCCAGCCCGGATGGGCACTTCGCGCTGGGTTAGCATGGGGCCAGTATCCAGACCGGGATCCATCAGCATAATCGTCACACCGGTTTTTACATCCCCGGCAGCAATTGCCGCCTGGATGGGCGAAGCGCCGCGCCAACGCGGCAGTAAAGAGGCATGCACATTGATGCATCCCAGGGGTGGTAGGTTAAGGATACTCTTTGGCACAATTTCGCCAAAAGCAGCCACCACAATAAAATCTGGCTGCCATGCGGAAATCTGCGCCAAAGCCTCTGCCGTTTTCAATGAAAGGGGCTGATAAATGGGAAGGCCAAGGGAAGTAGCCAGTTCCTTGACCGCTGAAGGCTGCAGTTTTTGACCGCGGCCGGCTGGCCGGTCTGGCTGGGTGACGACACCCGCAAGCTCATACTGCTCGTGTAACGCTTGCAGCGTTGGCAGAGCGAAATCGGGAGAACCCATAAAGACCAGCCGTCTGGACATGCCAAAATTCTATCATAAGGCTCGTTGGGAAATTTCGAAATCCCGAGTAAAGCCATTCAATCCCTGCCTGGTCTGCAATTTCCATCAGAGTTTAGGCAAGCAATAGGATCCTTGAGGAGTTATTTGAGTGGTTTGCTTTCCATCAATGGGAATGACTGCCATCCACTCTTGGAATAAGCATAAAAAAATTCCCTCGACAAAGTTATATTTTGGGTTTGCATTGCAGTTATAATAAAGGATGACCTTTTACTCATTCGTTCACTCATACTGGAGGAAATATGTCAGAACAACCTGTCCCTCAGGTTCCTCAAGAACCAGAGCAACCGCAACCTCAGTACATTCCACCCTACGTTCCACCTGTTGACATCCCACAAGCTGAACAGCCTGCCTATCAACAAGCCCAGTACGTTCCACCTGCCCAGGACTTTTATGATCCCAATATCACCGCGGATGACAAAACCTGGGGCGGCCTTTCTTATATCCCGATTGTGGGGTTGGTCGTATTATTTCTCCAGGATAAAGCCAGCCGTCCCTTCATCAAAAAGCACGCCGTTCAGAGTGTTGCATTGGCCGCTGTGGTTTTTGTGGCCACCCTCCTTGTGGGCTGGATTCCAGTTCTCGGATGGATCTTCAACTTCGTGGTTTGGCTTGGTTTTGGCATCTACATGCTCATGAATTTGATCAAAGCCTTGAATGGCAAAGATGTTAATATCCCAGTTATTACGGACTTCGTCCGCAAACAAGGCTGGATCAAATAACTGAAAGTTTAGGTTTGTCCGAAGTGGAAGAACAAAAGACGATTGTGTATGGCACCAGTTGGTGTGGTTCATCGCGTTCTGTCAGGCGATATTTGGACGCCAATGAATTCCCATATGTTTGGGTTGACATCGAAAGCGACCAGGAAGGGCGAGCTTTTGTGCTCAATGCCACCGGCGGTTTTGCCAGTGTGCCCACCATTGTCTTTCCGGATGGGAGCATCATGGTTGAACCCAGCATGATCGCCCTGAATAAAAAGTTCAGGCCTGACCAAAACCTGGCATTACGCTGAATCCACCCGAATAAATAATTTATAAGGCCTGGTATTTTGCCAGGCCTTTTTTGTGTAAACAACAGAAACAGGATTATTCTGCTTCTTCTTCTTTCTTGCCTTTTTCAAGGACTTCGGGTTCAATTTCGGCGGTTTCGGCTTCAGCTTCAGCCTCAACTGCGGGACGTCCAACTGATACCACAACTTCTTCGGCTGGGGTTAGAACAGTGACTTTATTACCCAGATTCAGGTCGGCAACAGTGATCAAATCGTCAGGGTTGGCAATTTTGGTAACATCAACTTCGATACGTTCTGGAAGATCGGATGGAAAGGCTTCAACTTCAACGCGCTCCACACCCTGGTTCAAAAGATATTCACCCAGCTTAAGAACAGGTGCTTCACCCACGAAGTGGATATCGATAACAGCCTTGAGCTTTTCGGTCATCGAAATGGCCAAAAAATCAACATGGATCGGGCGGCTGAATATGACATCACGCTGGAGATCACGAATGATGGCTTTGTGAACGACACCTTCAACATCAATATTGATAACACTTGAACCTGTCAGCTTACCAAGCTTGATGCCTACTTCGTGGGCATTCATCTGGATGGGGAAAGCTTCGAGGTGGCGGCCATAAATGACCCCCGGTAACTTGCCGGCGCGGCGCAACTGGGCAACTTGCTTGCCTTTTACGGAGCGTTTTTCGGCTGTGATCGTGACTTCTTCTTTTTTGCTTGACATTTTATATCCTTTCGGGCGCCTCTGACCCCAGCGGGGCTACCTTCACCCTGTATGTTACTGGAGAAATTTCCAGCGACCTGAAATTTTATGGCATAAGTCGGCCTCCGTCAAGTGAAAAGTGCAATCCAACGAGAAAAAAACAGTAGACCTGAAAGAAAAACGCTTT
>CAYVRH010000212.1:0-3116 GCA_964452955.1 uncultured Anaerolineaceae bacterium
TCATTGCGAGGAACGGAGCGACGAAGCAATCTGGTCTTGGTTTTCCGTAGGGGCATAGCAAACGCAGCACCTCGCCCGTTTCTTTTCTAGAGTAGGGATAGGATAAACGCAGTGCATCCTATCCGATCAATTTGATTTCAATAAACGGCAAGGATGCGGCAAAAGAACCTTATCCTTGCCCTACGAAAGATTTACTCAAAAAAACTCTTTTTAGCACTCAGAACCAAAGAAAATTCAAAAAAACTATGGCGGATAAAAATTAGCTCCCGTCAAGTGGCCAAATACCGGGTCGGGCAGGAATTAAAAATAATGGTAAGATATCAATTGTTCTTAATCATTTCTTAATTGCTTATTCATCTCTTGACTCATTTAGAGCCTCTTGCTATACTATCACTGTCAGTTAACGCGCGTTAATTCAGTTTCGCAAGTCATGCAGGAGAATACTTTGGCTGAACATAGAATTACCAGTCAAGATGTTGCAGACCTGGCGGGAGTGTCCAGAACCACCGTTTCTTTCGTGCTAAATAATGACACCCGCTTCTCCATCCGACCGGAAACCAAGCAAAAAGTACACGAGGCCGCGGCCAAATTGGGCTATGTGCCTAATGCTTCCGCCCGCGCGTTGGCCTCCAACCAGGCCAAGGCCATAGGGCTGATTATGACGCGTGACACGCGCTATATCAGTTCAGACGTCTTTCTGCCCCAACTCATTGGCGGCCTGCTTGATTCGGTCAAACTCTTTGGTATCAGCCTGCTGATCGAATGGGTGGAGCCCGGCCAGCAGCTGCAGACCTACCACAAGCTAACCGGCGCCAAGCACATCGACGGCATGATCCTGACCATCTCGCGCTATGACGATGGCGGCCTGAAACTGCTTGAAAACACTGACATCCCCGTAGTGCTGATGGGAACGGTACCGGAATGCCAACTAAATTCGGTCGATATCGACAATACTACCTCTGCCCGTAAAGCGGTCAAGCACCTGCTGAGCCTGGGCCACCAACAGATAGCCTGCATTACCGATGCTCCCCTGCCGTATTCCTCCGCCTCACAGCGCTTAAGCGGTTATCAGCAAGCTCTGGCCTCCGCAGGCATCCATTTTGATGAGACCTTGGTGCGTTTTGGGGATTTCGATGCCGAATCTGGCTTTAAGGCCATGCAGTCGCTCTTGAGATCCAAGTCGGAATTCAGCGCGGTATTCGCGGCCAGTGACAATATTTGTTTCGGAGCGATGGAAGCCGCCCGCGAAGCAGGCTTGCAGATCCCCGCCGATCTTTCTTTTGTGGGTCATGACGACATCCCCCTGGCGCGCTATGCCTACCCGCCGCTCACCACCATCCGTGTACCGGCGGCTGAAATTGCCAGGCAATCCTGCCAGCTTTTGCTTGAGATGCTGGCGAATAAGCATCTACCCAAACAAAATATCCTATTAGAAAGCGAACTTATCATCCGCAATTCAACTAAGGAGAAGGAGGGAAGCGATCGTTAACGAGAAATACCTCTTGGTAATTTGGTACGTCAAATATCGAACAAAAAAGGAGTAAGAATGCAAAAAGGAAAGAAGTTTGTTTGGCCGATCCTCTCAGTAGTGATCGTACTCGCGATGCTCTTGGGCGCTTGCGCTGCCCCAAAAGCTGAACCAACCAAAGCCCCAGTGGCGGAACCAACCAAGGCTCCCGTAGTAGAACCCACCAAAGCCCCCGCCGCTGAACCCGAACCAGCCAAACCGGAACTCAGTTTTGATCCGGCTGCTATTGGTCAGGAACTGGTGGATGCCTATGCAGGCAAGCTGAAGGGCACCGTCGTCAAGATGTCTGGCCCATTCACCGACCAGGATGCCGTGGTCTTTGAAGAGTCCATCAAGGCCTTCGAAACAGCCACTGGTATCGACATCCAATATGAAGGCTCCAAAGAGTTCGAAGCCTCCATCAACATCCGTCTCGAAGGCGGCGACCGCCCCGATATCGTTGACTTCCCGCAGCCCGGCCTCCTGGCCGTTGCCGCCAAGAAGGGCTTCGTCATCGATGCGGCTTCCGTCATCAACCCTGACTGGATCAAGAAAAACTACTCGCAAGCCTGGCAGAACTTAGCCATGCTCCCGGACCAGGACGGCAAAGACATGACCGCTGGCATCTGGGCCCGCGCCAATGGCAAGTCCTTCGTCTTCTATCCCAAGAAAGCCTTCGATGAGGCCGGTTACGTCGTTCCCACCACCTGGGAAGAAATGATGGCCCTCACCGAACAAATCGCCAGCGATGGTGATACCCCCTGGTGCATCGGCATCGAGTCCGGTGCTGCCACTGGCTGGACCATGACCGACTGGATCGAGGATGTCCTCCTGCGTGTTGCTCCCCCAGAGGCCTACGACAAGTGGGTCAAGGGTGAACTTCCCTTCGACTCACCCGAGGTCAATAAGGCCCTCGACGCCATTGAAGGCATCTGGTTCAACGACGCCTACGTCTATGGCGGTACCAAAGCCATCCCCACCATCTCCTTCGGCGATGCCCCCAAACCCATGTTCGAGAACCCGCCCAAGTGCTGGTTCAACCGCCAGGGCAACTTCGTCACCACCTTCTTCCCCGCGGAAGCTGTTCCTGGTGTCGATTATGACTTCTTCTATCTGCCCCCGATTGATCCCGCTTACGGCAAGCCCGTCCTCGGCGCTGGCGATATCTATGCCATGTTCAATGACCGCCCCGAAGTGCGTGCTGTCTTCCAGTACTTCTCAACCGGCGAGTCCCTTAAGGGCTGGGTCGAATCCGGCGGCGCTATTGCCGTCCACAACGATGCCAACCTCGATTGGTACAAGGACCCCGTCACCCGCGGCGTCGCGGAAACCATCCGCAATGCCACTACCTTCCGCTTTGATGGCTCTGACATGATGCCAGGTGCTGTCGGCGCTGGTACCTTCTGGAAGTACATGACCGACTACGTCTCCGGTTCCATCACCCGTCAGGAAGCCCTCAAAGCTATTGACGCCTCGTGGCCCAAGTAAACCAATGTAATGCTGTGAGTTAAACCAGCAAGAAACACCTGAAGGGCAGAACAAACTGCCCTTCAGGGCTTCAGAAATCGGAGGTCAGCATGACGGTTGAACCCATGAATGCCAAACCTAA
>CAYVRH010000213.1:0-3112 GCA_964452955.1 uncultured Anaerolineaceae bacterium
CGCCCCCGGCCAAGCAGATTTTATCGGCTGCCACCAGGTTTCTTTCGTGGAACGCTATGATATGCTCAAGTATGCACGCCCGGGTTCCGTCTTCCTGCTGAACAGTATCTATGGACCGGAAGAGGTCTGGGACACACTACCAAAGGAAATGCAGAAGTCGTTAATTGATAAGAAGATCCGCTTCTATGTGATCGATGCCTACGAAGTTGCTGATAAAGCCGGCATGGGCAATCGCATCAATACCATCATGCAGACCTGCTTCTTTGCCATCTCCGGCGTCCTGCCAAGAGAAGAAGCCATTGAGGCAATCAAGCACTCCATTTACAAGACCTACCACAAGAAGGGTGAGGCTGTTGTTCAGAAGAACTACGAAGCAGTTGATGCCTCAGTAGCCAATATGCACGAAGTCAAGCTGCCCGCCAAGGTGACTGCCACGGTTGGCCGCAAACCAGGCGTCCCAGCGGAAGCCCCCGAGTATGTACGCGAGACTTTGGGTGCTATTATCGACCTTGAAGGCAACTCAGTACCCGTCAGCCAGATGCCTGATGATGGCACCTTCCCGACTGCCACAACCAAGTGGGAAAAACGCAATATCGCTCTGGAAATCCCGGTCTGGGACCCGCAGCTTTGTATCCAGTGTGCGAAATGCTCCTTCGTTTGCCCGCATGCTGTCATCCGCACCAAAGTTTATCCAAATGAATTGCTTGAGAATGCCCCCAAGACCTTCAAACACGTCTACTCCAAATCTGGCAACTGGAAGGAAGGTTATTCCTGGACCGTGCAGGTAGCCCCCGAAGACTGCACGGGCTGCGGCCTTTGTGTTGAAAACTGCCCTGGCAAGGATAAGACTAACCCCAGCATCCACGCCATCATGCTCAACCCACAACCTCCCCTGCGCGAACAGGAAGCCGAAAACTTCAGGTTCTTCCTGGACATCCCCCACTTTGACCGCGCTGATGTACCGCTGACCACCGTCAAGAACTCCCAGATGTTCGAACCCCTGTTTGAGTTCTCTGGTGCCTGCGCTGGTTGCGGCGAGACCCCCTACATCCGTTTGGTTTCCCAACTCTTTGGGGACCGTATGATTGTTGCCAATGCCACAGGCTGCACCTCCATTTACGGTGGCAACCTGCCTACCACCCCCTGGGCTGTCAATGGCGAAGGCCGCGGCCCAGCCTGGTCTAACTCCCTCTTTGAGGACAATGCTGAATTTGGCCTTGGCATGCGCTTGACCCTCGACAAATTCAATGCCTTTGCCAAAGAACTGCTGGTAAAGAATGCGGAATTCGTTGGTAAAGAACTGGCAGATGAAATCCTGAATGCCAGCCAGAAAACTGAAGGCGAAATCCGTGATCAGCGCGCCCGCGTGGCGAAACTGAAGAATAAACTGGAAGACAGCAAAGAAACTGACCTGCAGCAACTCTTCAGTCTAGCCGATTACCTCGTACGCAAAACAGTCTGGATCATGGGCGGCGACGGTTGGGCTTACGACATTGGCTTTGGTGGCCTGGACCATGTTTTGGCTTCCGGTAAAGACATCAATGTGCTTGTACTTGACACCGAAGTCTATTCCAACACCGGCGGCCAAAGCTCCAAGTCAACTCCGAAGGGCGCAGTCGCCAAGTTTGCCGCCAATGGCAAGGAAAAACCCAAGAAAGATTTGGGACGCATCGCCATGACCTACGGCAATATCTATGTTGCCCGTGTTGCCATGGGTTACAATGACGGCCAGGTTCTTAAGGCCCTGGTTGAGGCTGATGCTTACGAAGGTCCAAGCTTGGTAATTGCTTACAGCCATTGTATTTCTCATGGCATTGATATGAAGAAAGGCCTGATCCAGCAAAAGGCTGCTGTTAACTCCGGTGCCTGGGTAACTTACCGTTACGACCCACGCCTGGTGGAACTTGGCAAGAATCCCTTGCAGTTGGACTCTAAAGCCCCCAGTATCAAGGTCGCGGATTACGCCTACAGCGAAAACCGATACCGTATGCTTCTGCAGTCTGATGAACAACGCGCTGAAGAATTGATGCGCGGTGCCCAGTCAGATGCTGACCGCCGCTGGAAGATCTACGAGCAGCTTGCTGCCATGGATTACAGTAAACCAGAGGAACCTGCCCAAGGGTAATCCTTCAGGCAGGATTGCCTGAATTGAACTAAGGTACAATAAACGCTGACGCAGCAATCCCGTCAGCGTTTATTTTTATCGCTGTTTTTATGCGGGATTGTTTAGTATTGTCGATTAAAATCATCGCAGGATTAACATTGCCAGGATAGCATGACCGTTGTAGACGACATTAAAGCACAACTCGATATTGTGGACTTTGTCTCCCAGGGCGGAGTAAAACTGCGCCGCACCGGTAAAAACTACATCGGCTTTTGCCCCTTCCATAGCAACACCCGCACCCCCGCATTTGTTGTTTTCCCAGATACCCAATCCTGGCGTTGTTTTGGGCAGTGTAACGAGGGTGGTGACCTATTTGGCTTTGTGATGAAGAAAGAGGGCTGGGATTTCTCCGAAACGCTGAAATATCTGGCAGATAAAGCCGGTATCGTGCTCAAACCGCTCACGCCTGAAGCAGAAGCCCACCAGGAAGTAAACGTTCAGATTAGCCAGATGCTGGAAGACTGCGTGACCTATTACCGCCAGCAAATGATGGAGACAACCCCTGGCAAAGCTGCCCTGGCCTATCTGCGCAAAAGAGGCCTGACGGATGAAACCATCAAAATTTGGGGCTTGGGTTATGCCCCTGGCGGCTGGAATGACCTCGCCGACCATCTGAAGCGCAAGGGTTACAAAGAAGCTTTAATCCTGGCAGGCGGTATGCTGACAGAAGGCGAAGAAGGCCGCACCTATGACAAATTCCGTAACCGGCTGATGTTCCCGATTCGGGATACCTACGGCAAGATGGTGGGTTTCGGTGGGCGCATATTAGACCCTAATGACGTTCCCAAATACATGAACTCGCCCAAGACGGAGCTTTTCGACAAAGGCCGGCTGCTTTATGGGCTGGACATGGCCCGCCAATCCATCCGGCGTTATGACCAGGCGGTCATCGTGGAAGGCTACATGGATGTGATCGGGCTGCACCAGTCGGGTTTTGATAACGCGGTT
>CAYVRH010000214.1:0-3108 GCA_964452955.1 uncultured Anaerolineaceae bacterium
AGGTATTAATAAACCTGATTCACAACGCCATAAAATTCACCCCGGCTGGCGGTTCGATTGACCTGGGCGCCTGGGTACATGACCGGGATGTGATTTTTAGGGTTCGGGATACGGGGGTTGGGATTTCCCCCAAGGACCAAAAAAGGATTTTTGAGCGGTTTTACAAGGCTGATCGGTCAAGAACTGGCGGCGGAACCGGGCTAGGACTCTCCATCTGCCGGCACATGGTTGAAGCGCATAGCGGTGAAATTTGGGTTGAAAGTGTGGAAGGCGAAGGCAGTTCGTTCTTTTTCCGCATTCCAATTGCCTCACCAAACAAAGCCTCTTAATCGCCTTTTTACTCTATGCACAGAAAACTTTAACCCTGTCGATGTAAGCTTAACTTGGTTCGTGCTATAGTTAATGTACTCAGTGCAGGGCATAATTCTTGCTGCCTTTGATGTGACTGCTTTCTCGTCAGGTGGATGATTTAGCAAGGTTATATGCACTATTTTTGGAGGATTAGATGCCAAGGTTAACTTTAGATCGTGAGACAAGGCTGGTGCAGGATGAAATGCTCATCCTTGGCAGCATGGTTGAACAGGCCATTCTCAATTCCGTGGATGCTTTCCGCAGGCGGGATGTTGAAACTGCTCACGAAATTGTGATGAACGATGGCCGCATCAATGACAAGCGTTTTGCCATTGAAAACCGCATCCTCATCCTGATGGCTACCCAATCACCTCTGGCCCACGACCTGCGCCTATTGGCGGCGCTTCTTGAGATCATTACAGAGCTTGAGCGCATTGGCGACTATGCCAAGGGCATCGCCAAAGTGGCCATCCGCCTTGCGGATGAAGAAATCCCCGTCCCTTTTCGGGAGATTAGTACCATGGCAGACCTGGCAGTTTCAATGCTGCACAGAGCGCTGAGTGCTTTCGTCAATGAAGATGTTGAGGTGGCTTACGCCCTGCCACAGGAGGACGACCAGGTTGATGAGCTTTACAACAACGTCTCCCGCAAGTTAGTGGAAACCATGATCAATAATCCCTCGACCATTGACCACATCAGCCAGGTATCCTGGGTTATTCATAATCTGGAACGTACCGCCGACCGTGTGACGAACATTTGTGAGCGTATCATCTTTATCGCCACCGGTGATTTGATTGAACTCGACACCAAGGACGATGATGAGTTCGACGAGCCAGACGAGGCAAGTGCCTGAACGATCTGAAGGACAAAACGCGGGATTTTCCCGCGTTTTGATTAATTGCTCACCTCGCAAAGGTTAGCAGCTTCTACTATAATGAAGATCATCATTGTGTATGCAGGTTAAGGATAGGAGCGGAAGTGCTAAGGCCTAATACAACAAAAGGAAAATTGATCGTTGTTGAAGGGATCGATGGTTCAGGAAAGTCGACCCAGATTGATTTGTTGCATAAATGGCTGCAATCGATGGGTTACTCAGTTTATTTCAGCGAATGGAACAGCAGCCCGCTTGTAAAGAGCACCACCAAGCAAGCCAAAAAAGATAAATCCTTCACCCCGACGACCTTTAGCATTCTGCACTGCACCGATTTTGCGGACCGTTGGGAAAACTCCATTTATCCTTTACTGAAAGCTGGCGTGATTGTGCTGGCAGACCGCTACGTTTACACAGCCTTCGCGCGCGACGTAGCCCGCGGTGTTGACCCCGATTGGGTGCGCAACATGTATTCCTTTGCCATTGCCCCCGATGTAGCCTTCTACTTCCGCGTTCCGTTGGATATCGCGGTTGAACGCATCAACAGCGCCAGGGCTTCCTTAAAGTATTATGAAGCCGGAATGGATTTGAAACTATCTGACAATATTGATGAAAGCTTCAAACTCTTCCAAAGCCATATTTTGGGTGAATATGACCGCATGGTGGATGAATTTGGTTTGACCTTGATCGATGGCACTTTACCGGTAAAAACCCAGCAAAAGAAAGTGCGCATGATTGTCAAGAAAATCCTTACGGGATGGGAAGGTCTCGAAAACCCCAATAAATTACCCGTCATCATGGAAAACCCATTGGCCCCAAGCAAATTAAAGGGGAGCAAGAAATGAGCACAAATAATTATTATGGCGCAGGATTTCCTTACCGGAACTTTCAGAAACTGCCCGGTAAGCTAATTGTCGTTGAAGGCACGGATGGGGTTGGGCGCTCCACCCAGATCAAGGAACTGAGGCATTGGCTGGAGGCTGAAGGCTACGCGGTTTCTGATACGGGTTTGACACGCTCCGTTTTAACCTCAAGTGGCCTGGAAGAGGCGAAAAGCGGTCATACGCTTGGGCCGATTACCATGAGCCTGTTTTATGCAGCCGACTTTGCCGACCGACTTGAAAATTTAATCATCCCCGCGCTTTCAGCGGGTTTTATTGTTCTTTCAGACCGTTACTTCTACTCGGTCATCGCGCGCAATGCCATGCGCGGTCTGGATAAGGAATGGACCCGCAAGCTCTACGGCATGGCCTTGCGCCCGGATCTCATCCTCTACCTTAAAGCCAACGTGAACACCCTGGTTTCACGGCTGGTGCACGGCCGAGGTCTGAACTATTGGGAATCGGGGATGGACATGCACCTTGCGGACAATATGTACGATAGCTTTGTGCGCTACCAAACCCTGGTGATGAAGGAATTTGATGAATTGGTGGTGGAATACAACTTTGTGACCATCAATGCTGATCAGAGAATCGATAGGATCATTGAAGACCTGAAAGCGCCAATCACACAGCTTTTGCACAACCGCTTGCCCAGGGAAATGAAACCAAATTAATGGCTGAACACGAGTAAATTGAGTTCGCCACAAAGGTGAGCCCATGAACGACACAATCTGTATTTACGGCTCGCGCATCATCCACCGTCACCTGCAGGCTATGCAGGTGGAGATCAATGGCGTACGTGAGAGCAAGGATATCGAATACGTGCACCGCATGCGGGTGGCTTCCCGGCGGATGCGCAGCGCAATGGCGTTATTTTCCACCTGTTTTAATAAGCAGGACAATCGGCGCATCAATAAAGACATCCGTGCCGTAACGCGTGCCCTTGGGGAAGCCAGGGATACGGATGTTCAGGTGGAAGCTCTGCTTAAAGACGCGGCGGAATTC
>CAYVRH010000215.1:0-3093 GCA_964452955.1 uncultured Anaerolineaceae bacterium
TCCTACATCAGCCGTTACCTCAAGGTGCTGGCCCGCGAATTGAACGTGCCTGTATTGGCAGCGGCCCAGCTTTCCCGTGCGGTGGAACAGCGTACTGATAAACAACCGGTACTTTCCGACTTGCGCGAATCCGGCTCCCTGGAACAGGATGCCGATATTGTCATGTTCATTAACCGGCCTGAACAAATGAATGAGGCCAGCCCCACTCATAATGTTGCTCGCCTGGCAGTGGCAAAACACCGCAACGGTCCCACGCACAGCGGTATTGAGCTGATCTTCATTGAAAAACTAGCCATGTTTAGAGATGCTTATAAAGGTCCTCCCAAGGGATGAGCGAACTCAAAGGTTTTGCGTTTGATAATGATTTACGCCTTTCCTTGCCGTTCGATTTTGTTGAACGCTGCCAGGAATTTGCTCTCGATGCCAACGGTGTGCTCGCCCTTCTGCGCGTTTGGCAAGACCTCGAGGGAGTGGAATACTTGGAAGGCAACCAATTGGATTGGATGTCTACTGGAACCTTGCAAGCCTTGCTGCAATCTGGTTTATTACTAAAATTCGAGGTCAGCAGTTCTGGAGAAACCATCATCCTGCCGGGAACACCCTCCGGTAGAGCTAATCTGAGCCAGCTCGAAAAGCATCAGCTCAGCCTGAATGACCTAAAGCCCTCTACTACAGATACAAGGGAACGCCCAAACCTTTTCAAACTATATGAAGATAACATTGGCCAGTTGACGCCTATGGTGGCCGACTTGCTGCAGGAAGATGCACGCGAGTTTCCTGCTGACTGGTTCGAGGATGCCATCAAGGAAGCCCTCAGCCACAATGCCCGAAAATGGAGTTACGTCCGTGCCATCCTTAAGAACTGGAAAGTAAACGGACGGGAGAAAACGAATGAAAAAGATAGCCACGGTCTCGAAAAGTTTAAAGAGCTCTATCGCAACCAGCAATCAGACGACCCATCAAGAAAACCAGGAGCCTGAAGAACCTCTAGGCTTGCGGGCTGATGTAGCCATCGGCGACCCTAATTGTCCATTCTGCCACGGCTTGGGTTTTGTTAGGCCGGATTTGCCCTTCTCAGACCCGCTTTTTGGAAAATTACAGGTTTGCACCTGTCGAGCGCTGGACGCGGATCTTTCCGGTAAGAGCGAACTGCTCAGCAAGAGCAATTTGGGCGCTTTGCAGGCTTACACCTTTGAAACTTTTCACCCCCGTGGACGTGTTGGTATGGGTGAGATGCACGCCAACTCACTGGAGCAGGCCTACAATTTAGCCCGCAATTTCGCGCAGACACGGAAGGGTTGGATCCTGTTGAGCGGCAGGTATGGCTGTGGCAAGACTCACCTGGCAGCTGCCATTGCCAATGAAGCTCTCAAGAATGGCACTTCCACGCTCTTTTTGACCGTTCCCGATCTGCTCGATTGGTTGCGTTCAAGTTACTCATCAACTACCAGCAGTTTCGAGGAGCGTTTTGATGAAATCCGTAACTATCCGCTGTTGGTGCTGGATGATTTTGGCACTCAAAATGCCACGCCTTGGGCACAGGAAAAACTGTTCCAGATTATTAACCATCGCTACATCAACCAATTGTCAACCGTCGTGACAAGCAATCTGGATTTGGAAAGCTTCGAAGGCCGCATCCGTTCGCGATTAATGGACCCTGAACTGGTTACCAAGGTACAGATTAATGCTCCGGATTACCGCAACCCCACCGATGAAGTTGGCCACCCGGAGCTTTCGAGCCTGGCTTTACATGGCAAACTGCGCTTTGATAATTTTGAACTGCGCCGTGATGAAGGTTTGCTGCGTGAGGAATTGGCTGCCATCGTGGAAGCCAAACACGTGGCGGAAGCTTATGCCGCGCATCCAGAAGGTTGGTTGGTTTTTGTGGGACCATATGGCTCCGGCAAGACACACCTGGCCGCTGCCATCGGCAATTACCAGGCCGCGCTGGGCAACCCGCCCCTGATGGTCAGCGTGCCTGACTTGCTGGACCATTTGCGGGCCAGTTTCAACCCCAATAGCCAGGTTAGCCTGGATCAACGCTTTGAGGAAATCAAGAATGCCCGCATCCTCATACTGGATGATTTGGGCACTCACTCGGCAACACCCTGGGCAAAAGAGAAACTCTACCAGCTTTTCAATTACCGCTATGTGGCTGAACTGCCCACCGTCATTACCAGCTCGCTCACCCCTGACGAACTGGATCCACGCATTTATAGCCGCCTGGTGGATACCCGCTTAACCCGCTTTGTGACCCTGGCCACACCGGCCTACACTGGAAAAAAAGGTAAACCAACCCGCTCCAAGTGAAAAAGTCGTATCACCCTCAGTATTTTTGCCGGTCTGCTTTGTGATATGATTCCGGCGTTTTGAAAACTTGACCCTAGCAAAGGTAGTCCGCATGACTCAACAAAAAAATGTAAAAATTATTCGTGAAATGCCCAATAGTTTCACGCTTCCAGCCCGCCTGAAACGGCTGGCTGATCTGGCTCATAATCTTTGGTGGGTGATGAACCCAGAGGCTGCCCGCCTTTTTAAAGAAATCGATTTTCTGACCTGGGAACAAAGCAATCATAACCCGGTCGTTTTCCTGCGTACCGTTCCTACAGAGCAATTGACCGCTGTTACCAAGGATCGCTATTTTCTCGATCTCTATGACCGCATCATCCAGCAATTTGATGCTTATATGCACGCTCCCAAAACCTGGTATTCTGAAACTTACCCGGAGCTTGCTGAAAAGCAGATTGCTTACTTCTCATTTGAGTATGGATTGCATGAATCTCTGATGGTCTATGCCGGCGGGCTGGGTGTGCTTTCCGGGGATCACCTCAAGGAAGCCAGCGACCTTGGCTTGCCCCTTACCGCGGTCGGATTCCTTTATACCTACGGTTACTTCTCGCAGAAGATTACCGAGGATGGATGGCAGGAAGCCCGCAATGTTGAAATCAACTTTAATGACATTCCGCTGATTGCTCTCTACGATGAGAACCATGAGCCCCTCAAGATTTCCATCGAATTGCCCGGCCGCACTTGTTACGCCCGCCTGTATGAACTCAATGTTGGGCGCGTAAAACTGGTTCTGCTGCAGACCAA
>CAYVRH010000216.1:0-3080 GCA_964452955.1 uncultured Anaerolineaceae bacterium
TTGGTTGTCTTGCCCATTGCAGCCTTTTCAATGTTCATTTTGGTCCTTTCCAAACCATTTTTCCAGCATCTGGTTTATTGATCATTTTTGCGTCAGACGTAATTACAGTTCTTCACTTCTGCGATTTAGTAGAGCGAGGGAGATTATTGCGCCGTCATAATCTCTTCAGCTCTACAAATTTTGTATTCGATGGATTATCGGTTCATCCCAATGAAGGGATCTAAATAATTGATTTGTTGGGCTTTATAAAAGTCTTCACTTTTTGTAATGCTGATCCGTCTGTCAATTTCTCCTTGATCAAAGAGATTTTGGATTTGATTTTTTGACAGATCGCTTACTCTGCCTTTATTTACTACGTGGTTCTTTCCAAAAACGGAAAAGAACTTATTGAATAATTCACTGATGTACAATTGTTTCCTAACGATCTTCATTACGGTCCTCTTCAAAAACTTGACTTCTTTCACAATATTCGTGTATCTACATGGCGCATGGCATCGTTGGAGATGCCTCTGGGGTGATCCTACAAACATGGCGGCACAAGTTCGTTAAATAAACGTTACAGAAGCAGATAAATCTACTTTCTTCACAAAACAGAAGTTTTTCTTGTAGAAAAGTCCGAGTTTGGGCCTTTTAAGCCCAATTTTCGAGTTCGTATGTTCAAGGCAAGTACAATTAACTTAGCGAGGTCTTTTAAGACCATTGGAACCGCCAACTGTCCGCACCAAATAAGGAGTCCAATGGAAGCGATAAAAGTATATTGGTTGGGTATTCCCACAATTGAACGCGATGGTACTGTTGTTAATCTTGAAACCCGGAAAGCGGTTGCTCTCCTCGCCCGCCTGAGCCTTTCCGCTCCATCTCCGCTTTCCAGAGAAAACTTAGCCACCTTGTTTTGGCCAGAATATGATCAGGTTCATGCTGCGGCTAATCTGCGCCGCTCGCTTTATGCCATAAACCGCGCCCTGGGCCCTGATCTCATCATCAGCAATCGCGAGCAAGTTTCGATCAACACATCTTGCCAATTCTGGCAGGATACCGCTGAGTTTCAGCACCTTCTGCTCGCGCTAAAGTCCCATAACCATGAGGGCACTGCCTGTGCTGAATGTATTGAAAAACTAGAATCGGCCACGGCGCTTTATCGAGGGAGTTTTCTTGAAGGGCTCAACCTGCCTGACGCGCCTGAATTTGATAACTGGCAGTACCTGCAGCGTGATCAGTTCGAGCAGGACCTGGCTTCAGCATTGGAGAAGTTGACCCTTGCCTATGCTTCCCTGGAAGCCTGGGAGAAGGCAATTCAAACGGCTCGCCGATGGGTTAGCCTGGATGCCTTGAATGAAAAAGCCCAGCGAACGCTAATCGAGTCGTTGGTAAAAGCTGGCCAACTTGGTGCTGCCGTTCAGCAATTTGAGGCCTACTCACGAGTATTAAATGAAGAACTCGGGCAATCCATCGATGGCGAAATGCAAGATTTCTATCGCACATTGATCAGCACTAAGCCTGCAGACAGAGACTTTTCGCGACTAATACCCCTTCAACCGGCACCGGTTGAGCCCAAGTTGCAACCCCTCATCAAGACCAAACTCTTTATTCCACGCCTGCGTAAAGATTACGTGCCGCGCCCGCACCTCCTCGAGAAGATCGAAAAAGGCGCCAGAAAAGCACTGACCTTGATCAGCGCCCCGGCCGGATATGGCAAAACAACCTTGCTTGCTGAGTGGATTGATCATCTGCAAAGAATCACTTCTCCAACTCCATGGTCGGTTGCCTGGTTTTCACTGGACGCGGGAGATAACGACCCCATCCGCTTTTTGGCTTATCTGACGGCAACTTTGGAAAAAGTAGACCTGCAGCTCAGCAGTGAAACACAAGAATTTATCAGTTCTGCTGATTCGAAACATGCCAAAACGCCTTTATCCGCCTTACTTAATGAATTACAAGGCCTGAAAAGGTTAGTACTCCTGGTTTTGGATGATTATCAATTCATCAACAATCCAGCCATCCATGAGGCTTTGACCTTTTTACTGGATCACGCGCCCGAAAATCTGCATCTGGTCATCTCCACCCGCTCGGATCCGCCCGTTCCGCTTTCACGGATGCGAGCCCGCGGCCAATTATCCGAAATCAGGGTGGAAGATTTACGCTTTACGACCACGGAAGCAACCCGGTTTTTGAATCAGGTTTTTGGGTTGGACCTCTCCCATGAATTGGTGACCAAGCTTGAGAAGCGTACCGAGGGATGGGCAGCGGGGTTGCAGTTAGCCGCGGTTTCCATGCAAGGCCGCGAGGATATTCCCACATTTATCGAGGCCTTCTCAGGAAGCCACCGCTTTATTATGGATTATCTTGCCGAGGAAGCGCTTAGCCGCCAGCCGGCAGAAATTCAAGATTACCTTCTGAAAACCTCCATATTGGAACGCTTGAACGATTCATTATGCAATTTTGTGCTTAACGGCCAGGATAATGACCCTTCAATAGACCCCCACTCCCCACAAAAGGCATCACCGGCCCCTGACCAGGCCCAAATCCGCCTGGCAAACTTGGAAAACCTGGGTTTGTTTATCGTGCCGCAGGATGACGAACGCGTCTGGTACCGTTACCACCATCTCTTCGCGGACTTGCTACGCGCCCACCTCCAGAGCAGCTTCCCCGCCCTTGTTCCCACACTGCATATGCGTGCTTCGATCTGGTTTGAGAGCCACGGAGACGCAGAGGGCGCCCTGAACCATGCATTAGCAGCTGAGGACTGGGAAAACGTCAGTCGGCTTTTGGCACTTTATATTCCCGATTATCTTGATAAAGGCCAAATGATAACCATTCTTAAATGGCTCGAACATTTCCCACAAGAGCAGCTCTTCAAGAGCCCCAAGTTGTGCATCGAGGTGGCCGAATTGTATTCCCAGGCAGGGTTGATCGATCAAATTGACCCGCTCCTCGATAATGCTGAAAAAATGGTCGCTTCTACAAGTGGCCAAGCCCTGAAACCGAATGAGTCTCAAAAACTGGATTTGTCAGAGAAAGAAGTCATCGTTATCCGGTCCATGGCCCCGATTCTTCGAGGGCTGAAAGCGGTTTGTTCCGGC
>CAYVRH010000217.1:0-3075 GCA_964452955.1 uncultured Anaerolineaceae bacterium
TGTTACCGCAACCGTGGGCACAGCAAAAGCCACTTCCTGGCTGAGTTTTTCAGAAAGAAAGGTGGCGGTGACAAATTCAGCCATCGTCAATAAACCAATCAGGATCAGAATCGTGCTTGCGCGTGTAATTTTTGCTTGGGCGGCGTCTTTTTCCAACCCAAAAACCGACATGCGCCTTTCTTCAAGAGAAATCATCAACCGCCGCAGGTAGATGACCGCGACAACTCCTAAAAGGATGTAAATAGGGATCTCAAGTTGCGCAAGAAAGCGTATGACAGCCGTCATGTACTCAAATTTCAGTGGTCATGGCCTAGATAGCCCTGAGCACTCCATGGATAATTTTAGTCATTTTGGGTGCCAGGCTCACGCCGGCTTCAAGCACTTCTTCGTGCGTGGCCGCGTTCTTGCCATTGCTATCAATTTTATTAGTGATACCAGAAAGTCCCAATATACGCATGCCGCCATGCTTGCCAACGATAGCCTCAGGAACGGTGGACATACCCACCGAGTCCGCGCCTGCAGCCCGCAAAAAGCGGCATTCAGCAGGCGATTCGAAGGAAGGGCCTGCCAACCAAACATAAACACCTTCCTGAATGCTTATATCCGCCTTTTTAGCAGTCGCTACGGCCAGATCGCCGAGCTCAGGGTCATAGACCTGGCTCATATCCGGGAATCTCGGCCCAAACTCATCCAGGTTAGGTCCCCGCAGCGGGTTCTCGCCACAAAACTGCACGAAAGCGATGTGATCACGCATCACCATCACATCCCCCGCGTGAAAATCAGGGTTCAGGCCGCCAGCTGCGTTGGTCAGAATCAGGGTCTTTATTCCTAGTCGCTGCATTACCCGGATGGGAAGTCCAATTTTTGAAATCGAATGGCCTTCGTAGTAATGTACGCGCCCCTGCAAGGTCATCACAACCTTGCCATCCAACTTGCCAAATACCAATTTTCCCTCGTGACCTGGAACTGTAGAAATCGGCCAGGTTGGTACATCTTTGGTTGGAATGATCACTGGGTTTTCGATGGCGTTAGCCAATCCACCCAAACCGGAGCCCAGGATTAGGCCAATTTCTGGTAATTCTGGAATGCGTGTTTTGATGTAATCTGTGGCAGCATCAATTTCTGTATAGCTGATAAATTCGCTCATTGTTACCTCCGAGAGATGATGCTGATTATATCATCCGCCTTGCTCGTCCGGTCTGGAGCTGCCAAAGCCTTGTATCCAATTTGTAGAAACTTTTGAATCGTTATTCTTGGGGATTGAGGAATTTTCTTCAGCTCACCTTGTTTTCCCGGGGTTTTCTTCCTGGGATTCAAATTCGATCGCTACGATTATGCGGCTTTGGGCATAATATTCAACCGTAGGGTCTTCCATCTCGTATGTCAACCTTCTGCCACAGAAGTAAAGCAGCAGCTCGGGCGCTTTCAGTTTGTCAAACCCGCTCTCAGGGTAAGTTTTCGCGAGATAGGGCACCAGGTCCATCACGTGGCTTGAAACCACATCAATCTCAGTGACAGGTATCCGCAAGACCGCGGTCACTTTGCCTCTTAAAATGTCTTCCCCTACAGCAAGGTTTACCTGGCTGCCGACCAGGCAATCGCTAGCGTGTTGTGAAAATTCTTCTGGGGTGCGTACCTTCCAGGGGTCAATTTTTTCCAGATAATCCTGTAACGGGAAGGCTGCCAGGGGATTTCCGAGCCAATCCACACCTGAGTGAATCCAATACCCCGTGAAACCAAGATGTTCCCAGGCTACAGCTGTTTTCTTGGTCACGTTGAAGGCTCCGCTGGTCAAAACATCTTCAGACCAGGGGATCACCTTGAACTCAGGCAATACAATCTGCCCAGCTTCACAGACTGGTTGAAAAGTCATCTTGTTTGGAGCATCCAGAACGCTCACCCCATTAAATTCCATCCAGGAAAGTTCTGGCGTGACCGAGGGTTTACTCTTGAGAGGCCTTAGCGCTTCCTTTGGAGATCCCGGGGTAGCAACATTGGTTTGTGGGCTTTCCTCGCGAACCATGGACCGCAGACCAGCTTTCATTTCTGGCAATTTCACTGGCAGTGTTGTGGTTTCAACAACCTCTGGCACCGGGGTTAATAACGCCTTATTTATAAATGGCTCAATAGCTGGCTTCTGGGTTGTAAGAAAAAGGAAATTCTGGGGTTGATAGTGCCTGATAACTAACAACCCCAGAACAATTGCGATGATACCGGTGCTAAGGCTGATGAACCTTAGCAATTTCTTTGAAAGCTTAATCAGATTTCCTTTTCAACAAAGCGTATGAACCAAGCGATACCAATCCAAACAACGCGGAAGCACCTTGCAATATAGCTGGGTCAGCCAAGCTGCCAGTTACCGGCGCCTCCTGGGGAGATTGCGTTGCAGCATTGGTGGATGCCTGGGTAGGGCTGCTCGTTTCAGTCTGAACCGGTACGCTAGTCGCGGTTTGACTTGGATTTTCAGTCGGGAGTGGAGTAACCTGTGGTTGTGGGGTTTCGGCAACAGGCGTCTCGCTAGGTTGCTCCTGAGTCTCTGTAGGAGGTGTTTCAGTGGGCTGTTCCTGGGTCTCTGTAGGAGGTGTCTCAGTGGGTTGTTCCTGCGTCTCCGTAGGAGGTGTCTCAGTGGGTTGTTCCTGCGTCTCCGTAGGTGGTATCGTGGGCTGCGGTTCAGGGGTTTCTGTTGTCGGAACAGGTGAAGTTTCGACAGTCGGTGTAACAGGAGTTGGTGTGGGATTCACAACTCCAGGGTTTGCTTTGAAATTGTCTTTCTTGTTGGAAACATCTACTCGAAAAACACCAAAATCATTGGCTGCGATTGTATAGGCAGAAATACAAAATTGTCCACCCTTTTGTTCTTCACCAGTTTTTACTTGGGCAGTGACAGAACCTGTGACATTTACTCCATTATCCCCTGATATACTCCAAGTCAAGGTTGCACCATCTTCGAATTGGTGACCGCTGATATAAACCAGCTGACCAGTGGTGTAATGATTTACATTCTGGGAAACGCAACCAGCATCTGTCGTCCATATTGCACCTGTATCGCCAGCGGCGGCAATAACTTTGGAGGCC
>CAYVRH010000218.1:0-3063 GCA_964452955.1 uncultured Anaerolineaceae bacterium
CGCCGAAGAGATCGATCAGCGGATCCAAGCTTTGACCGAAAATTTAGGTTCTGCGGAAGCCTTAACTACCTGGACCAGCGCTAATTATTACGACCAGGACGAATTTCGTTTCTTTATCGGCTTGGGTGCCGAAGCTGCCTGGCAACGGGACAAGATTATCGCCACCATCCCGGATGCCACCGAACAAGTGCGTGCCCGCCAGATCTTCTCAATCAGTGAAAGTGAAATCAACCAGGCGTACAACAATCTTAACGCGGGTGCTGATTTTGGCTCATTGGCAAAACAGTACAATCCGGAAACCGGTGGTGAGTTGGGCTGGTTCCCACGCGGCTATCTACTGGTGCCCCAGATCGAGGAGTTTGCCTTTTCGGCAGGTTTGAATGCCCACTCCCCGGTTATTCAGTCGGAAATCGGTTACCACATCATTGAAGTGACGGAAAAAGACCCCCAGCACCCGCTGACCACAGATGCCAAGCTCAGCCTGCAGGCCAAAGCCCTGGCAGCATGGCTGGCCGATGCAAAATCCAAAGCAATCATCTCCACAAGCATCCAGCCGTAGTTTAGAGCGCAATTTCAGCGCAATCGGCTATTCACGCCGGGTTACGAGCTTTTCCTTGATAAAATAGTGCCATGCGCGCGCATATTTTCAGCCTTTTCCCTGAAATCTTTCAACCTTATCTCAGCATCTCCATCCTCAAACGTGCCATCCAGAATGGTTTATTAGAAGTGCAAACGCACGACATACGCCAGTGGGCAACTGACCGCCATCACACCACCGATGACACCCCTTATGGCGGTGGCGGCGGCATGGTGATGAAACCGGAGCCCATTTTTGATGCAGTAGAAAGCGTTTTGGGGGTTCCACCTCGCTGCCCGGTCATTCTGCTCTGCCCGCAAGGCCGCCTGTTTACTCAGTCTGTTGCCCGCGAACTTGCTGCCAACCCTGAAATCGCCTTGATTTCTGGGCGCTACGAAGCCTTTGACGAACGTATCCGCGAGCACCTTGTTACGGATGTGATCTCCATTGGGGATTTCATCCTCACCGGTGGCGAACTGCCCGCCCTGATCGTGCTGGATGCACTCGCGCGGCTGCAGCCAGGGGTGCTTGGGGATGACGAAGCCACAACAGACGACTCTTTCTCCGCCGATGGTCTGTTGGAATACCCCCAATACACCAAGCCGCCTGTTTATCGGGGTTGGGAAGTGCCTGAAGTGATGCAGAAAGGCAACGTTGCCCTGCAACTGAAGTGGAAGCGCGAGCAAATGCTCATTCGTACGCTAATCCAACGCCCCGACCTGCTGCCCAAGGCCAACCTAAGCAATAAGGACCTCAAGTTTCTTCAGCAATACATTGCCGAACATCCCGATTTGGGACCGGCAGACATTAATTCACTCATCAACTCACCGTCATAATCGTCATTCCAAGGAGACACAATGGCAACTGCTATCCAAAAACCAAAATTCAATTTCGCGAAACTTTTTGTAATTGGCCTGGGCTTTTTTGGCGTAAGCGTGCTCTGGTCCGCTTATAACACCTATGTACCTCTGCTGCTGGCGAATAAATTCGCCTTGGACGCAGCAGTTATCGGCTTTTTTATGACGCTGGATAACATTGCCGCGCTATTCATTCAACCTCTGGTTGGTTCCTGGTCCGACCGCATGCGCAGCCCACTTGGCCGCCGCCTTCCGTTTATTCTGATTGGCGCGCCCATCGCGGCTGTGGCTTTTGGCCTTGTTCCACTAGCCTCAGCTTTGCCCCTCTTTGTCGCTTGCACAGTCACCACGATCCTGGCGATGGCTTTCTGGCGCACACCCGTGGTCGCCCTCATGCCGGATGTGACACCATCGGTTTACCGCTCGCAGGCTAATGGCATCATCAACTTTATGGGTGGGTTGGGGGTCGTCATCGGTTCTTCAGTCACTGCCAGCTTGGTAAAGAACAGTGCTGCGGCGCCTTTCTGGTTTGCTTCAGGTTTAATGCTCTTTGCAGCAGTCTTGGTTTTGATTTTCGTACGTGAACCAAAACTGCACCAGACCGAGATCAGCGAAATTCGTCCCGGTTTGGTACAGAGTGTCAAGGAACTTTTCAGCAAGGAATACCGCGCGGGATTGGGTATTTTCTTTGCCATCCTGTTTTGGTTTATTGCATACAATGCCATCGAAGCTTTCCTTTCCCTCTATGGCGTCAACTTCTTAGGCCTTTCAGAATCTGATGCTGGGCGCTTAATCACTTCAGTATCCTTTGCCTTCCTGATTTTTGCCATCCCCTCCGGTTTTCTCGGGGCCAAGCTTGGCCGCAAGCGCACCATCCTGATGGGGATTGGAATAATGGCTGCCGTCCTGATCGCCACCTACATCGGGCAAGGCCAAAACATCACCCAGGTTCTCACCAAACTGCCCATCCTGGGAAACATCATGCCTCTCAGTATTCTTTTGATGTTGGCTGGCATTGGTTGGTCATTCATCAATATCAACTCCCTGCCCATGGTTGTGGATCTTACAGACTCGTCCAGAGTGGGCACTTTTACCGGGCTTTATTACCTGTTCTCCACATTAGCTGCCATTCTTGGACCCATCATCAACGGACAGATTATCAGATTAACTGGTAATAATTACGGCACCATTATGATCCTTGGCCCGATTTTCTTTGGCCTGGCTTTTGTTGCCATGCTCACGGTCCGTAAGGGCGAGGCAAAATCTTAGGCAAGGTAACTAGAAGATATTGACACAATGGTAAATGAATGGTCGGTTTGTTGTAAAAACTTGCCGAGATTAGTGACTCAACTTATACTTAGGGCACAAACCTTCTTAACAAAGGTAAATCAACTATTAATCTCAAGAGGAGAAAAATGGGAAAGAAAATCATTACAATCGTCAGCCTGATATTGGTTGTCTCGATGGGCCTCGCAGCTTGCACAGCGCCAGCCGCCGCACCCACCCAGGCACCAGCCGCCACACCCACCCAGGCACCAGCCGCCGCAGAACCAAAAATGAAAGTCTGCCAAATCACTGATACCGGCGGTATCGATGACAAATCCTTCAATGCCACTGCGTGGAAGGGCG
>CAYVRH010000219.1:0-3057 GCA_964452955.1 uncultured Anaerolineaceae bacterium
GCGGTGAACCCCTGCTCTGCCCGCGCGATGGCAAACCGCTGGTTTATCACGCCGAACGCAAAGGCCTGCTCTGCCATGTTTGCGGATACACGCGCAAGATGCCTGAGAAATGTCCAAACTGCGGTAGCAAGGCCATCAAAACTCTGGGCCTGGGCACGGAACGCCTTGAAGACCTGGTGCAGGAAGCCTTCCCCGCCGCGCGCGTATTGCGTTGGGATGGTGAAACCACCAGTGCCAAGGGCGCGCACGAACTGATCCTCTCCCACTTTAGCGCGCACAGGGCAGATATTCTGATTGGCACTCAAATGCTGGCCAAGGGCTTGGATCTACCCCTGGTGACCCTGGTGGGCATTTTGCTGGCGGAAGTAGCCCTCAACCTGCCGGACTTCCGGGCGGCAGAGCGCAGCCTGCAAGTGCTTACGCAAGTGAGCGGACGGGCAGGGCGCGGCAGCCTGGGTGGTAAGGTGATCATGCAGACCTACCAACCTGAAAATTACGTCATCCAGTTTGCTGCCAAACATGATTACCTGGGTTTCTATGAGAAGGAACTGGTTTACCGCAGAGCCCTTGCCTACCCGCCTTACAGCCGCCTGACCAAACTGGAATACCGGCATCTACGGGAAGATAAATGCCTGGCGACCGCTGAAGAACTGCACGCCATTATCCGCGCCGAGATCGCTGCGCGTAGTCTTAAAGGTACAGAAATATCGGAGCCGCTGCCTGCTTACTATCCGCGCCTGGGCGGCGAGTTCCGTTATCAGATGATTTTACGATCGCCAGACCCCCTGCCTCTGCTGAACAGCTTGCCGCTACGGGGCTGGAAAGTGATGATCGACCCATCCAACCTGCTATAATCTCTTTGTTTGTTTCATCCTTGCCTCATTGAAAGGACCTTTTATGGCTGAAGAGAAAGAATTTATCTACAAAGTCGGCTTGGATGCAAGCTCGAACCATTCCCCGCAATCATATCTCGAAGAATTGAAAACCGAAGCCCTGGAAAATCCAGGCGACATTCCCCACCTGGAGCAAGGCCCGGGCAGCGCTCCTGAACGCCGCGTGCCCTGGTATGAACCCTACCTTACCAGCAGCATGTGGTTTGCCATCTCCACGCGCAGCAACATCATGACTCCCCTGCTGCTGCCGCTCCTGGTGCAGGCCTTTGTGGGTGAATCCTTGAAGGGTACCTATTTCGGAATTTTGCGGCTTACAAGCTTGATGGTTGCCCTGCTTGTGCAGGCGATTGCCGGCATCCTTTCCGACCATAGCACCAGCAAATTCGGCCGGCGGCGCCCCTTCATCCTTTCTGGCAGTATTCTGGATACTCTTAGCTTTGTAGCCGTGGGTGCGATTGCTGCCACGATGAGTGGTATGAGCGGTTATTGGGTTCTGCTCTTGGTGGTGGTGCTTTCGATGGTTGCCTCCAACTGGGCGCATGGCGCGCTGCAGGGCTTGATCCCGGATATTGCGCCAAAGTCCAAGTATGCTTTATTTTCTTCCATCAAGTCACTGCTTGAGGTGCCCCTGCCCATCATTTTTGTTTTCCTGGTGGTCAAAGGCAAGATTGAAAGCCAAAATTATTGGGCAGCGCTCATCATCCTCATTGCAGTTTACGTAGTATCCACCGCACTGACCATGCTGATCAAGGAAAAACCACAAAAAGTTGCTCCACCTATTGAAAAGGGAGCCATTAGCCGTATCGTTGCCATGACCGCGGCTTTCTCCGTGATCATTTTTGCCTTGGGTTTGGTGGTCAAGTTCGCCCTGCCATTGATCACTGGCAGAGACTTGCCGGATTTGCTGCTGATGGGTGCTCTTGGCCTGGCAGTAATGTTGATCGCGGTTATTTTGGGCGTCATTGCCAGCCTGCGCATTGGCCTGGGCGATAAAGCCAAATCAGAGAAGAACTTTACCTGGTGGGTGATCAACCGCCTGGCCTTTATTGTGGGCGTTACCAACCTTTCCAGCTTCCTGCTCTACTTTGTGCAGGAGCGCTTCGCGGATGCAAAAGGTGCCGCGGCTGTGAGCCCGGTGATGCTGTTAATGGGCATTCTGGCGATCGGTTTGCTGCTGGCATCCATTTTGGCCACGCGCATGATGACCTGGTTGGGCATGAAACGCTTGATCCTGGTAAGCGGCTTGATGGGTGCTTTAGGGTCGGGTATTGTCGTTTTTGCCCCAACTCTGGGCATCATGGTGGTTGGCGGCTTCATCTGCGGCCTGGCCATGGGCTTCTTCTACGCGGCCAACTGGGCATTGGGCGTCAGCATCGTGCCCAAGGCAGAGGCCGGCCGTTACCTGGGCCTTTCCAACCTGGCAGGGGCGGGTGCTGGCGCGATTGGCGCATATCTGGGTGGCCCGATTGGTGACGCGGGCGGTTTTACTCTGCTCATGTCGCTGTACGGCCTGATGTTCCTCTTCTCCACCCTGGCGCTCACCCAGATTAAAGAAGCAGGTGAGAAGGCCTAGCCTATGCCAGAGCCTTTGAGCGAAGCCGCGGTCTGGACCCTGCTTGAGGGGATTTCAGAACGCGTCCGGAAGGCGGAACTGCCTGGCTTTAGGGCTCTCTTTGTGATTGGCTCGCTGGCGGGCGGTTACTTCAAACCCGGCCAGAGCGATGTGGACCTTTTGGCGCTTCTCGAGGGTTCTCGGCCCGAAAAATCTGATTATCAAAAACAAGCTGAGCGTTTGGAAGCCCTGCTTGGAAAATTACCCCAGGGGCTTGAGGTTGACATTCTGCCGCGCTACGAGAGCGACCTGGCCACGAGCCCACAAACCGGGCTCTATCTCCGCCCGGACTTAGTGGCGCGTTTGCTTGTCCAATCCCGGCTTCTGGCAGGTCATTATGACCTCAGCCACTTAAGAATGCCTGATGCAAGAGATTTCCAGGCGGATTTTCCTGCCCAATTGCGCTGGTGGCAGGCAAACCATGGTGCTCCGGAAGATTGTGACGCGCCATTGCAGGCCAAGTACCTGCTGCTGGTATTGCGTACCTGGCTGGCAGTGCTGCGCAATCAATTGATCTATAACAAAACAGAGCTGATCGCCGCCTACCGGAAG
>CAYVRH010000220.1:0-3055 GCA_964452955.1 uncultured Anaerolineaceae bacterium
AGAAGCAGCATGCTATAATTTTTGTTACAGCGGAGAATCATGGCAGGAAAAGCAAGCCCACTCAAATCAAAAGCCACTAAGCCCAGAGCCAAAACGACCCGGAAAGCCGTCAAACCGACGGCGGTAAAACCAGTCGTTCGCGCGAGTTCACGCGGTTCCACGGCCCGGAAGCCCCAGGTAGAAGCAGCGGCGCCCATCCCCATGACCACTGAACAGAAAATGAACGTGACAGGCATCGTCCTGCTGGTTCTGGGGCTAATCACATTGCTTGCCCTCCTGCAAAAATCCAGCGGCACGGCCACGCAACCGGTTTCAAACTTTCTGACCAACGCCTTTGGTTGGCCTGCCTACCTGTTGCCAGTGCTTTTCATCCTGATAGGCATCTGGTTCCTTTTGAGCAAAATGCAGCAATTCCCCAGCATCAGCGCGGACCGTGTGGTCGGGTTCGGATTGCTTTTCTTCAACCTGGTAGCCTGGGCGGACTTAATTTCGTCTTGGGTAAGTGTCGATGGTTCTCTTGGCGGCGGTAAAGTGGGTGAGTTCCTGGGAACTTCTCTGGTTGAGGGTTTGGGCGCGGTTGCGGCAGTAATTTTACTGGTGGCCTGGTTGCTGGTGGCGCTAGTCTTCCTGGCTGATCTTTCTGTTTCAAGTATTTTTTACTGGTTGGCAAAACGCTTCAGGCATGACCGCTCCAAATTAGGCGATTGGATTCGACAAAATGCTGCCCGGCGGCAGGCCATCGATGAGCAGCAAGAATCGCAATCAACCAGCACGGCAGATGGAGCCATTTACGCTGAAGAAAGCTTCTCAGAACCGCATCCAAGACAATCCTCCATGCCTGTTCAAATCAAAGAACCTGCCTCAAGCCCGGTCACTGCGAACAATGAAAATACACCGCATTGGACCCTGCCCCATCCGGAAGAAATCCTGAACCCGGTTCAGGCCCCCATCAATGAAGATGAAAGCGACCTGGACCGTGCCCGGGTAATTGAGGAAACGCTGCGTTCTTTCAGCACGCCTGCGCACGTGGTTGAGATTCGTCGCGGGCCCAGCATCACCATGTTTGGCGTGGAACCGGATTACATCGAAAATAGCAAGGGCAAAACCCGGGTGCGGGTGAACAAGATCACTGGCCTGGCTGATGACTTGGCGCTGGCTCTGCGCGCCCCCCGCATCCGCATCCAGGCCCCAGTTCCCGGTAAAGGCTACGTGGGCGTGGAAGTGCCCAATACCAAAACAACCCTGGTTTCACTGTTGGAAATCATTGAAAGCAACCCTTTTATCAACAATAAGTCCGCCCTCAAGTTCGCGCTTGGCAAGGATGTTTCAGGCCAGCCCTTCACGGCAGACCTGGCTTCCATGCCACACCTGCTGATTGCTGGCACCACCGGGTCCGGTAAGTCGGTCTGCGTGAATGCCATACTGGCTGGGTACTTGCTTACGCTAACACCGGAACAAATGCGCATCGTCCTCGTCGACCCAAAGCGTGTGGAATTGACTGGATATAACGGTGTGCCACATTTGCTGGCTCCGGTCATTGTGGACGCGGAAAAAGTGGTTGGTGCCTTGCACTGGATGCTGCGCGAGATGGATCTGCGTTACCGCATCTTCGCCGAGAACAGCGTTAGAAATATCACCGAATACAACCGCAAGATTGTAGCTGAGGGCAAGAAACGCCTGCCCTTTATCCTGGTGGTCATTGATGAGCTGGCGGATTTGATGATGCTTGCCCCGGATGAGACTGAACGCGCCCTGGCCCGCCTGGCCCAACTGGCTCGGGCGACCGGCATCCACCTGATTCTGGCTACTCAACGCCCGTCAACCGATATCCTTACGGGTTTGATCAAGGCAAACTTCCCTGCCCGCATTGCCTTCGCGGTGGCTTCAAACACCGATAGCCGGGTCATTCTGGACCAGCCCGGAGCCGAACGCTTGCTTGGCCGTGGCGACATGCTCTTCCAGGCACCGGATGCTGCCGCGCCAGTGCGCCTGCAGGGCACTTACGTTTCTGACCCTGAGATTAACCGTCTGACCGACTTCTGGCGCGAGCAAGCTGTTAAAGCCGGGGCTCCTGAACGGCCAGACGTCGCCATTTTCAGTGAAAAGCCCTCTGTTCCGCTGCATCCCCCGCTCACTCAGGGTTCGCTCTGGAGTGAACTGCAAAAAGACCCGGATGAAGACCCCATCCAGGCGGAAGCTCTGGCAATCATCCGCAAAGAAGGCCGGGCATCAGTTTCCATGCTGCAACGCAAGTTGCGCATCGGCTATACCCGGGCTTCAAGAATTGTGGAAAAGCTGGAAGAAAAAGGCATCATCGGCCCGCCTGACCCGCAAACCGGCACGCGTGAAGTGCTCGAATGGGGCGAGTTCCCTCCTCTTAAAGAAGACTAATTCCTGTTTTTTTTAGTGCAAAGCCTTAATCAAAGTGATAAAGGAAAGGTTTTCAGCGTTTCATGCCACTTTTCTTTTCCCTTCTATTGCATCCGCAAATAGTTGATGCTAGTTTTTCTGTCTGATTTACTAAAAGTGTTGAATTTGTTTATTAATTAAGCTACTATCTATTTGTCCAAACCTATGATTACTTAGGTTTTATTACTATCTTCACCTTTTGATCATCGCCTATCACTACTTGCTTTCCTTGAGGATTTTGCGTTCGGAGGGTATTGTGAAAAAGCAATTCCATTGGTGTTTTGCCATTCTTTGCATTCTCATCCTGTTGGCTGCTTGCGTTCCATACTCTTTTTCTCTCCCGACCCAAATTCACGTTAATCCAGGTGATCATGTGACCGAACCCGTCATAGCCGTGGACGCAGTTGGTCGTTCGCATATCGCTGGCGTGGTAGGCGGCCATCTTGTCTATTACCGAACCACATTTGGTGATCCAAAAGAGACTTTAACTATGACAATGACTGGATCAGGACCACTTTGGGAGCAATACGGCCCGGATATCGCCGCCACAGATGCCGGTACGGCGTGGTTGGTCTGGACGGAACAGTGGGGTGACGCAAATAAGATAGCCTGCTACCAGGCAATGCTCTTGATTCCACCGCCGGGA
>CAYVRH010000221.1:0-3037 GCA_964452955.1 uncultured Anaerolineaceae bacterium
CCGTCATCATGCTCGGTTCTATACTTTGTTGGCGGATTGGTGAAAAACGCACCTATCTTGCCCTATGCGGGATTCTTGTAGGGTAAATATGGATCAACACAGATACCTCCTGCTGTCGGGATGAAAAAAAATTCGCCGATCGAGCCAGAGTGACCATGATTGTCCATAAAGTTTTTCAGGGAAAGCCGAAAAGCGTTCCAGATTCTACGGGAAAGACCATCCAAAATCATCTATGACTCACCGCTTCTTCAGTATAAAAGGTCAAAATATTGCCTGCAACTATGGCAATAAAAATGGCGTTGATCTCTGTTCGCGAGCAACTTCACACGGCTTGTTGCTGAAGCAATGTGAATGGTCCTGCCGATAATCCCACAAATGACAACTGCGGTATCTGTAGAACTGCAGAATGGGCAAGGGGGCATGACCCGTTTGTCAAACCGCAATATCTGCTCGGTGATGCCCGGGTAATTCACTTCATAATGTTTGAATTGGTCTTCTGAAATTTTAATCATCGTAGTTCTCCTTGAGCTTGGTAGTCATCAGGAGCGTTGGGATGAAGAGCTTAAGGAAAGATGCTGCGGAAGCGGTTAAATAAAAACAGAAACCTTATTTCGAAAGCCATCTTTCGCACATCGAGACCTTTTGGTCTCAGGGCACCGCTGCTGTTTCTAAAGCCGGTTGCCAGCCCACATCCCGTGGACGTTCTTAATGCTAAGAAAATTATACCACGCGGTGAAACCACCAACCCCAATTACTTGACTGAAGGATCGAAGATTCAGAAAGAGGTTTAGGTGAAATCTAAATGGACTACCTTTCGGCGGTCCGGGTAAAACTCCAGGAATAGTTGCTGAAAATCCATGATTTTTTCTACCGTTGGGTTTTGAAACTCAAAAACAATTCCATTGCACTTCTCATGTTCATGTCCATCAAGCGTGTAAGTCTTTCGAAAACGGCAACCCCCGCCCTTTTCGTTTTGGCAATGCTGGCAATCGCCGTGCGGTCCCGTGAAAACACTTTTGATATGGTCAGGGGAATGCTCAAGAAACAAGCGGTGGTTATCCAGATCATTCAAATAGAGCCGCAGGGCTGACCCAACCTCGCGCAGGTAAACTCTTGCGTAAACCCTTGGGCTGCGCGCGCCAGTCTTACGGTAAATCAACATGTGTTTGCCCCAGCAATAACCATCTCCAATCGTGCCACCAAAATCGTATCCAAGCTGGTTCATCAAGCCGTTGAACGTGTCAACAAATAGCAGGTCTTGTAGGGATAAATACATCAACTTGGGTTCAGTCAGAAGATCCATATTATTATCTTTCACCCATGATGAAAGGCCATGTTTGATCAATTAGGTCTACTGCCGACAGAGTGATTCATGATCGATCTATTCTGTTATACAAATCTATTGAGAACATGAGCATCCTTCAACGCTGTTTTGTACTTTTATCTTTTTCCTTCACCAAATCCCAGGGAAGAGGCGATAGCGCACTTTCTGGGCAAATTCGCGATATCCAGCCAGGTTCTGCTGTAGAAATTGATCCTCCAGCAGTGTGCGAACGATAAACAAGATATTAAAGATTATCGCCGGTATGTATGCCCAGGCTGAATCGAGCAAGAGAGGAATACCCAGATTGGTGATCAGGCTGCCCAAATAACCCGGATGGCGCACCCAAGCATAAGGACCATCCGAGACCACCTTATGCCCGCGGTCATCCTGGATGCGAACCGTACCTGAAAAGAAGGCGTTCGTGACAAATGCGTAAGTTCCCAGCAGGTAACCCAGCAGGATGAGGGCCAAACCAATCATCTCCACCAATCCCGAGAAGCCGGCCGACCAACGGTATTTGGCATCCAACCCGGCTACCAGCAGGATGAAAACGCTGCCAAAGGCCACCGCAGGGGAAAGCCATTTATCCCAGGGTTGGGTGTTTTCCTGCTGGTTGTAATTAGCCCGCTCCTTGAGAATGTCGGGGGTCTTACGGGCAGCGATCGCGCGGCTGACAAGAAAACCCAGAACGAAGATGCCCGCCATCACCCAGGCCTGCCACCAATCCCACTTGCCTGATATCAACATTGGCAGGAGTGGGATGACCCCCAGCACCAAAAGCAGCATGAACACGATGCGGATGATATTTGAACTCTTCTGATTTTTCATTTTGCCCTCACCTTTTTCCATACTAACTCATAACTGGCTCAGCTTTCTTTACACTTAAATAATACTAGTGCAAAAGTCCGTCTACAGTATTTTTTCTACGGTTAATCATTTGCCAAAATTCGCCCTGATGTCCCAAATTTTTCAGCTTCATTCTCCATACCACCATTTCAAGACGCGCAGAGCCCGCAAGGTATTCCAGCGGCTGGGTGCCCCACCCTCCTCCATCTTGATATAAGTCTTGCCATGGTGGCGGCTGCCCAATGCCCACTTGCCATCGCGGTTTTGCTTAGCAAGCAGCAAATCGATAGCGGGTTGGAAGCGGATATCTTTGTCTGCTTTGCTTTCTCGGAAGTAATCCAGCGCGGTCAGAATGTCATAATGCCAGTAGGCGGGGAAGGAAAAGGAACTCCATTTTTGCTTGAGAGGCTTGCCACCTGTAATGCCCAGTTGTCGGTCAAGCAGGAAATTCTGGCCACGTTCGATGGCCGATCTCATCAGGGCCTCACTCTGCCTGGGGTGCAGGCGTGTGAATTGCAGCAACGCGTCCAGTGCCAGCAGGGTCGTTTCGAAGTTGTAATCTCTTGCCGCGAGTGATTCTTCCATATACCAGCAGCCGTCGGAAGCTTGATTGTCTGCCAGGTGTTCAGCCACGCTTTTAAGCGTTTCTGATTGCAAGTTAAAGTAACTGCACACCGAGACCACCAGTGAGGTAACAGCCAGGTCTTCAATACTATTATCCTGCCAGTAACGGAGCTTATCGCCTTGGTAAAGCCCCTGCCTAAGCAGCTGTTCGCAGCCTTTAAGGGCCTGTGGGTTGCCTGGTGGTAGGCCCAGGAGCTTGAGCAGATAGAGCGTGTAGGTGGTCGAAATCCACTTGCCGATGTA
>CAYVRH010000222.1:0-3015 GCA_964452955.1 uncultured Anaerolineaceae bacterium
TGGAAGACCTGGGCGCTGGCACGAAGGTAACCGGTAAACTTGCCATTTTCACACCCGATGAAACCGATCAAATCCTTGAGGAATTCGACGAGCGCATCAATGACGGCTGGCTGCCATTCCTGATCCTGGAACGTCGCTGGGAAGACAACCTCTACCTGCTGTGCGACGCCGGCTACACCCGCGGAGAGTTCATCCGCAATTTCACTATGAAGCAAGCCCTGGATATTTCTCGCCAGATTTGCGGATTGCTTGAAGAGGCCCACAAACGGGGCGCCACATACCTTGACCACAAAATCCTGCACTATTACTGGAACGATTTACGCCAGCAAGTGATCATGATCGACTGGAATATCGGGCATTGGAATCCAAACAATTTCAAGCCGGAAATCCAGCAAGCCGATATGATCCAGTTCAGCTCGCGCGCGCTTTCCCACATCTTCACCGGCAGGCAAGCCCCTGGCAGTGTGGCTGTCGGTGCAAATCGCCCTGAAGATATCGCCAATTCGCCTACCCGCTATAAGGCTTCTTACTCTTTTGACGTGCAGAACCGCTTGAACGCGGAAGAGATGAAGTTCCTGGAAGCCGCGCTTGAAGGCGCGTATAAGACCCCGGCTGAAATGAAAGACAAACTCGATGAACTCTACCTCAAGAGATCTTAAAGCCCTTCTGGAAAGGTATGCATGATTTCTGACCTGATTTCCCAGGCTAAACAAGCCATTTCGAACAAGAACCCAAGCATCGAAGCGCTCGACCAGGCTGAAAGCGCGCTCTCAACCTTCCTTGAAGCCCTGGCCACCAAGCGCATTGCTGAAAATGTTGAGATTGACGACCTTGAGGAGGCTAACCGCCTCCTGCGTGAGATTCGGCGCGAACGCAGCCGCCGGCTTGCCAGCCCGCAAGGTTTCTCAAGCCCCGCAACCCCTGCACAGGCACCTTACTCTGCCCCCGCAGAACGTGCAAATCCAGCCCAAGGTCTGCCTGCAGGGTCGACCCCTGTAATGCCAATCCCGATGCCGATGCCGGCAGTACCTGTTCAGAACCCAATTGGCGATTACCAGCAACCCGCCAACCCGCAGGTTCCAACCAGCCAGACTCCTATCCCGGTTCCTGAACCCAATCCGGCCAATACTGGTAACTTGCCCAGTTCCAGCGAAATACCCCTTTCCCAACCTGCTATCCCGACCCAGCAAGCCCCCATGCCGCAAGTGACACGCACGAATTTGCGTTCCACCGATGAGGGTGGCATGGACTCGCTGCGGCGTTTCTTCTCGTCCAGCCACGACCCTGAAGCCGAACGCATGATGGATGAGGCTGAAGAGGCCTTCTACAAGGGCAACTACCAGGCTGCCATCCCACTTTACGAAAAAGTAATCCAGATGGAGCCCAGCTGGTCGCGAGCCCAGGAGCACCATACTGAAGCTGAAGAATACTTGCGCTCAGGCAACATTCCATCCGTGGCTTTGCCACCTGAAGCCGGTAAAGCCTACGGTAAAGCCCAATCCGCAGCCCGCGTTTTCCGCTACAAAGTAGCTCTCGATTACCTGGACGAGGCTTTTGACCATCTTGAGGATGCCGGTATTAAACGCTGGCGTGAAGGTGAAGAACTGCGCCATGACCTTGAAAACCAGATGCAGGCTTACGATGTCTACAAAGACGGGCTTAACCTACTCTCGCAGGGTGAATTGGTGGCCGCACTGGGCAAGATTCAAACTGCAGCCAGCGCCGTTGCCATCCCCGAATACATCGATAAGGCCGCTGAGGTACGCGGGGATATTGCCACGATCAATGACATCAGCGACATCGTCAGCCTGAGCGGAAAGATCCCGGCCGGGAAACTGGCTGACGCGCGTGCCAAGATGGAACGCATCCGCATGAAATATGGCGACGTGACCCAGGTCTCGCGCCTGCGCAATAAGCTGGATATGCTCATCCCAGCTACCATCCAATCTCTGCTGGATAACACCCATCGCCTCAAAAAAGACGCTGAAGAAGCTCCCACCGTCAGCATTGCCAAGGTAAAAATCTCCAGCGCCCGCGAAAACCTGGACCTGCTGCGTCAGTTGGATGCCTACGACGCTGAAAGCTTGACACTTGAGAACGACATCAGCAATCTTGAAACGGATATCGATGCCCACGAAGATGCCATCAAACGCGCCCAGGAAGCCCTAAAAACTGGCAACCGCCTGCTGGCTTTTGATGCCATCGCTATCAGCCGCAAAGCTGCCAGGCGCTTCCCGCAGGATCCAAAAGTGCTGGAACTCAAGAAAGCATTTGGAACCACCTACGTTATCAGTGTGGTGGCTGGCATCATCGTACTGGCCTTGCTCATTTTCCTGATCAGTATCGGCCTGCGCAGCATGCGCGAAGCCACCTACCGGCGCAACCTGGCGCTTACACCCACCATTACCCGCACACCAACTATTACCCTTACCCCAACAATCACGCCCACCCCCACCAACACGCTGACGCCCACGCCGGATTATTCGCCGACCCCCACCACCACCCATACACCTACGCCGGTGATCTCAGTAATGACCATACGTGAAGTCTATATGCGCGAAGATTGTTATGACGAATACAAGGCAGTCAGCCTGATCCCGGAGGGATCGATACTGACCGTGCTCAATGTGGGAGATGTGCGTTACGACCGCTTCCGCAACGAGTGCCTGTTCGTACAATTCCGTGGCTCCGGTTTCACAAAAACGGGTTACCTGCTCAAGAAAGACCTTTCAATCCCTTAAATTGAGGCGCGCTGTGCGAGATCTCGAAGAAAAATTTCAGGAATCGCTCGATTTCATTTACAGTTTTGTAGATTTCAGCATGAAGCGGCATGTGGATGACGCGCACCGCTTCTTTAAACTTGACCGCATGAATCAACTGATGGCCCTAATGGATACACCCCAGGCGCGCTACCCCAGCGTGCATGTGGCCGGCACCAAGGGCAAAGGCTCTACGGCTTCGTTCATTGCCCAGGGATTGATGGCTGCGGGATATAAAGTTGGCCTTTACACCTCA
>CAYVRH010000223.1:0-2945 GCA_964452955.1 uncultured Anaerolineaceae bacterium
TCCGTGAGCAGGGAGAGGTGACTGTGCTGTTCGGTCATGCCCAACACCACGATCACATGGTCGTCTTTCTGCAGATAATCCTGCAGCATCATCCAGTTCAGGTCTTCAAAGTGCATGCTCACCTCATTGCATTAAGTATATTCCCACAGCGGCTAAAGACAGAAAAAAGCCCCTGCTTAACAGGGGCTTGGGTTTTTTGAACGAATTAATCTCTCTCGCCGGTCTCAACGAATTTAGTGAGTTCTTCGATACTCATTTCACTGATGCCCAGTTTTTCAACCGTCCGCCCTTTACGCCAGTAATCGGTATTGTGCATGATGCAAGCCAAACGGATAATGCTGTCGATGCCGCGCACCGATACGCCATAACGCTCACCCAGGGAGGCAATCGGCACCAGGCTCATGGGTATTTCTTCCGTAATGTAGCGGTGGTTCATGGTTGGCGGAGCTTTGATGCCATAATAACCACTTTGATTGTGCATGGCTTCATGCAGATTTTCGCCCCGGGCGTTATAAGCCAGTTCCAGCCACTCGAGGCCGGTACGCGCACGTAAGCCCAGGGCAGAGGCTACCGTAACACGTTCGCGGTCGAGCACTTCCAACACTTTGGCAACAGAAGGCGTAACGCCATCCACATAGAATTCAAATTCTCCATGCCTGGCCTCAATCCAACCGGTATTGAGCATGGCAAGGGCGGGATGGAAGATAGCCCCCATGTTGTTCAGACCAGTTTTTAAGACATTGCCACCGTGGATGTATTGCGGATAAACGGTGTGGATGGCATCCAGCACTTCCCTTGTGCGATTGGCCGGCAACGCAGCAATGGGCACGGATTCCTTGATGCGGAATAGCCGGGCTTCACTCGGACCTTCTGAACGGCTGGCAAAAATGAAAGTCTCAGCTTCAGCGATAATAGGGCTGGTTTTGCAGCCTTCCTGTTTGAGGGTGGCATCAAACTCTAAAGCCCCACCAGTGCGCCCGGGATGTAAAACCACGATGTGGTCATCCCGCAGGTAAGGCGCGGCAGCGATGGCAACATCCCTGTGACCGGTGGAAGGCACTACGACCATAATCAGTTTACTTTCCTTTAGGCCTTCTTCAATCCGATCGGTTATCTTGGTGAGCTTGCCAAAACCCGAAATACCGCCGGGGTAATCCAGGTCGATGCCTCCACGTTCAGCAATCACAGAAATGTGTTCAAAAGTGCGGTTGCAGAGGGTTACATCTTTGCCAAGCAATGCCATGTGGGCTGCCATGGCTTTGCCGCCATTACCAGCCCCAATTACAGTGATTTTCATGTCTTCGGTCATATTTACCTCTCCAAATATCTGGCCAGTCGTTGGTTCTCACTGACTGGTTTTCCGTTTTCTTCGATTTCGACACAGGCGCCATCCAAAATGGCTGTGCGGCTGAGCCCTGGCGCGAAGGGGTTGTTTTTGAGTTGTGGAGCATCCAAAATACCTAGTTCAACTGCTCTGCTCAGGGTGGCTGGATCTGTCAACGGGTCCTGAAGAGGTTTTTCGCTCAGGCCGCGGATGGCCTGCAAGGTCAGTTTGACCTCGGCTTTTAGTTTGTTCACCCGGGTTCTAATAGCCTGGTCATGGCTCAGGTCCAGGTTGTCGTTCAGAGCATTTCGGATGGCATACTTGGCCATCAGAGAAGCCTCGATGACGTCTTCAGCAGTGGCAGCGTGATCCGCTTCGGTATGGCCAACAATGTGAATAATCTGTGGTTTCAGGGTCATTTGCAGATAGATACTGGAGGCCAGGTGGGCTCGGGCGGCATTGGTTTCGAGGGGGTAGGATAGCAGCCCGGTACGCGTTTGCCGGAGGACGCGAAAATTATCGTCCTCAAGCGGCTCGATAAGCTCCAGGATGGCCATCATCCTGGCCAGGTCCATGTTGCCGGCCAGAGCCGCCGGGCTATTGAACATCATCTGGGCGATGTAATCTTTCACGCCCATGGTTTTGGCGTTCCAGGCAGAAAGAAAGGCCGAGGTGACAAATACCACGTCGGAAGCATCGCGCATGCCCCAATGGTGCGGTTCGTTGAGTTCCACCGGGATATTTTTTTCCCCATACCAACGCATCACTTTCTGATGCTCAACAATTGATTCTTCAACAGTCAATGGACCGCGCCCATCCATCAGGTTGAACCAAAAGAGGGGTATGGCGCACCAGGCGATGTTGATGGTGTCAACGTACATTTCAGCCAGGCGGATGAAATCATCTGTACCTGAGTAAGTCCGCAGCAGCGGGAAGTTACCGCGCCTGGAAGCCGCGTAAAGGGCTTTATAATCCTCAGGACTGCGCACAGGCACACCACCTGCGCCGGTTGTACGCGGGTTTTGACGCTCCGGATGGTAAAAGTTTGCCTGGGCATCCTGGTCGATGCCCAGTGAAATGACATCCAGGGCTTTGGCTTCAGCGATATGTTGAATACCTTGAATGGTCTTTTCCATGGTCGGTAGGCCAAAATGATGCCGTAGAACCGGGAAAGGCGCTTTTTGCTGGACGCGCTCAAGCAATGTTTGTGGATAAATTACAGCCTCCTGCATGGCGGAAGGCCCGCCGCGCAGATACGCCATCAAGATTTCGGGTTCTTCACTGCCATCGTAGACACCATCGAAAAAGCCTGGCAGCTGCCGCGCTTTCTCAGCCACCGGCGGGGTTCCTCCGAAGAGGAAGCGCACGCCTTTTTGGTGCAGTTCATCAGCCTGCTCAGCAAACTCAGCCAAAAGGCGTTCGCCATTTTCAGGCGTAAGGCGATAAGAAACCCCGACCAGGTCCGCGTTTTCCTCCTTAGCTGCCTGAATCAAGCGTTCAGGTGAGACCGCGGGGCCTAAAAAGACAGTTCGCCAACCTAATCGTTCTGCCAATCGTAAAAAACTGCTAATTCCTGCTACGTGGACGCATTCCCCCAATGCTCCGGCAACGACTGTTTTCA
>CAYVRH010000224.1:0-2945 GCA_964452955.1 uncultured Anaerolineaceae bacterium
CCGCAGAGGACCCTGGCAGTCTGTTTCCTTACGATGGTAATGACACTGCTTCGCGCCGATCGATTCTGAGCATACTTAATGATGGACGCTTTGAAAACATCCCTGCTGGCACAGGTTCTGGATTGCTGACCGCATATCCACAGCTAGGCAATATGGTCAGCCAGGCGCCTGTGACGGTGAGTGCCGGTACGGTCATTGTGGACGCTCTTGGCGAGGTGACTGTTTTGCAGAGAGGCAAACTGGTCAGACCCAGCCAATGCTTGACCGCTGACTGCTTGCTTACCTGGGATGGTTCCAGTGAATTGGTTATGGACCAGACCGTTGTTAATTTTAGGTTAAATCCTGATGAACTTTGGTCTGATGGCAGCCCGCTAACCTCAGCAGATTATCTCTTTTCTTACCAGGTAATGCAGCAATTTGGCCAACCAGCAGACCAGAAACGGCTGGAACTTACCCAGTCACTCACGGCCAAAGATTCCTATACGGTTGAATGGAAAGGATTGCCCGGTTTTGGGGGCGTAGGATTGGAACAGTACCTGCCTTTGCCCATGCCAGCCCATCAGCTTGCTGAGGAAAAGATTGACAGTCTGGCGGCAAGCCCCTTCTTTCACGAAGAATTCCTGAGTTGGGGGGCATACCAGGTTAAAACCTGGCAACAAGATGCCGAGCTTATTCTGGAGGCTAACCAGAATTATTACCATAAAAATGATGGCCTACCAAAAATCAGCGATCTGACCATTCGTTTTGTGCCAGATCAAAACGAAGCACTGCGCCTGCTACAATCAGGCGAGTGTGATGTTTTGGATTCTTCCTATAACTTCCTTTCCATGAAAACAGCGGACTGGCAACCTTACCTAACGGCAAACAACTTCCACCTGGACTATGACAGCCAAGCGGTTGAGATGGTTTTCGGCATCCGCCCGGCTGCTTATGACCTAGATTACCAAGACGCGATTACCACCAGGCCGGATTGGTTTGGTGACGCGCGTACACGTGAAGCCATCAGTCTTGCGATAACACAGGCACAGTTTAACCAAGCCATTTACGCTCCGCATCTTCCTGAAAATGTAAAAGTATCTCCGGCTGGCATCTTTGGGCCAGACCTTAAGCTGGAGAGTCTGTTGGATGAGGCTGGTTGGAAGTTGACGGGGGGCACCCGAATCGCGCAGGGTGTAGCAGGGGTTGTGGATGGCACAGCTTTCAAGATAAGCCTGCTGACCAGTCAGAGCCAGGCGGATCAAGAACTCGCCGCCCTGATTGTGCGTAGCTTGGCTGAGTTGGGCATTGAGGTTATGCCCCAGGCGTTGCCGCTCGACCAGCTTTATATGCCCGGACCTGAAGGCCCGCTCTTTGGCCGCAACTTTGACCTGGCGCTGATCTCATGGCAGACTGATCCGATAAACAACTGTGCCACTTACCAATCGAAAGCCATACCAACTGCCAGCAATCACTGGATTGGGACTAACCTGGCTGGCCTTCAAAACGAGGATTTTGACAAGGCCTGCGCCTTGAATCTGGTCAGTTTTGAACCTGTCAGTACATCAAACTCCGGGGCGCGCTGTGACGGAATCTGCAAGCTCTTCCTCGAGCAAAGCCCTTCGGTCAAAGTGATTGATCGGGTGAACCTCTGGGTGAGCAGTAAAGCGCTGCAGGTGGAACCAGGCTGGACGCTTGCGCAAATTGAATTGATGAGCAAAATCGGGCAGTAAATGCAATGAAAGTAGGAGCTGAACGATGAGCAGAAAATTCAAAGACGACTTCACTCTGACAACCGAGGTGGATGAACGCGGAAAAAGCAGGCAAGTGAGTACCTACATTGGGCCAATTCTAGACCTGGATATTGACCAGGCAGGTCTGAAACGCATCAAGATCCTGGCAGCCTTCCTTTATATAGGCGGTTTAGCCAGCCATCTGGCAGCCGGGTTTTTACCGCATAGTGCCACCAACCTATGGTACGTCAGCATACCTTACGCCCTGGCTTTTTTACCCATTGGCTTGCTTGGATTCGCGCTCTTACGTTTGCCCTGGCAGGCACAAAACCTGATGCGCTACCAGACGGAGAGCTCATTCACGAGAGGGAGCCAATATGCCATGGTCACCATGGGCCTTACCATTATTAGTGCTGTTGGATTGGCACTTTTCATACTTTTGACCCAAAAACCTTTTACACTCCAAGCGAATTATGGCTATTTATTACTTGAAATCACGTCTGCGCTGATGTTTTTTAACCTGTTCAGTAACTTGAATCAGGTTATAATATCTACACGAGTTGACAACAACGCTAATTAAATGTTAACAAATGGAGTTCCCGCTAATTTTTTAATTTGCGGTATGTTGTTTTCGTCGGTATAATCTACCAACCTTAATAGGAGAAATGGAGAAACAAATGAGTAAATATCGAAAAAGTATCTCATGGTTGATCGTCAGCATCATGCTGCTTGGCACTCTCGCCGCATGTGCTAAACCAACCGCCGCCCCCACCGCAGCTCCCGAGCCCACCAAGGCTCCAGTTGTGGAACCTACCAAAGCTCCGGAACCCACCGCCGCCCCAGTGGTCGAACCCACCGCGGCACCTGAAGTTCCTGCAGATCAGCCATTTGGCGAGAATCTGCCAACAGCCCCCACCATTGACACCCCATTAGTGGTTGCCTACCAGGACTTCTCACAGAAGTTCAGCCCCTTCTTTTCTGACACTGCCTACGATGCAGATGTTGCTGCCATGACCCAGATCAGCCTTCTGACGACTGATCGCTCCGGCGGTATCATCAAGAATGCCATTGAAGGTGAAACTACTGTCTACAATGGTACAGAATACTTCTATAAGGGTGCTGCTGATACCGATGTTGAGTATGATGAAGCCACCGACACCACCAAGTACACCGCCACCCTGCGCCGCGGTATGAAATTCTCCGATGGCGAACCTGTGACTGCTGATGATGTCATCT
>CAYVRH010000225.1:0-2582 GCA_964452955.1 uncultured Anaerolineaceae bacterium
GGCAGCATTTATTTTGTTGATTGGGATCATCAAAGAGTACGGACAAGGAATTGTCAAATAAAAATTATCGGAGAATAAATATGTGGATAACTGAAACTTTCAAGACTAAAAAACCAATTGTGGCCATGTGCCACCTCGATGCCCTGCCAGGTGACCCTTATTACAACCAGGAAAAGGGTATGAAAGCGATTGTTGAGCATGCCAGAGAAGATATATTGGCGCTGCAAAATGGCGGGGTCGATGCCATCCTGATCTCAAACGAGTTCTCTTTACCTTATTTGACCGCGGTCAGAACTGAGACAGTGGCTGCTATGGCGCGCGTGATCGGCGAGCTTCTGCATTTGATCAAAGTTCCTTACGGAGTCAACGTGTTATGGGACCCGAACCGCAGTTTGGATCTGGCAGTCGCGGTTGAAGCATCATTCGTGCGCGAGATTTTTACCGGTGTTTATGGGTCAGATTTTGGCCTATGGAACACAAATGTGGGCGAAACCATCCGGCATCGCAACAGCATTGGCGGGCAGAATATTAAACTTCTCTTTAACATCGTACCAGAAGCCGCAAGTTACCTGGGCAACCGCGATATTGTCAGTGTTGCCAAATCAACGGTTTTCAACAACAGGCCAGACGGGCTCTGTGTTTCAGGACTGACCGCTGGTGTGGAAACAGATTCGGCCACCCTTAAGTTGGTATCAGACGCAATTGCGGGCAAAGGTGTAGCCGTTTTTGCCAACACCGGGGTCCGTAAAGAAAATGTCAAAGCTCAACTGAGTATTGCGGATGGTGCCGTTGTGGGCACTACGTTCAAAAAAGATGGTATCTTTGAAAACCACGTGGATGAAGCGCGGGTTGCTGAATTCATGAAAATTGTCAGACAGTTCCGTGATGCCTAAACTGATTCCTTCGATCGCCTCAGCCAATCAGCTCTTCCTTGCCGAAGAGCTGAAGCGCTTGGGCGATCGATATGAAAATTTGCACATTGATATTGAGGACGGCAACTTTGTCCCCAATATCACCTTTGGCTTGCGCACTGTCAAGAAATTACGGGAAGTGAGCAAGAAGCCATTCTCCATTCATCTGATGGTAACGAATCCTGAAGATTATCTTGCTGAGCTCGCTTCACTCAATTGCTCTCACATTTTCGTACACGTTGAGAACGTCATGTACTTGCTCAATCTGGTCAATACGATCAAGAATTACGGCATCAAGGTAGGACTGGCACTTAATCCAATTTCGAATTTACGGGATTACGATTATCTGCTGCCAGAAATTGATGCAGTATTGTACATGAGCTCGGAACCTGACAACCGCGGAGAATTGCTGAACCACCGGGTGATCGAGAAGATAGCTCCTAAGCACTCTTTGAAATACGAAATCTGGGTTGACGGTGGCATAAAGAGAGAACATCTGCCTCTTCTTGCTGCCAAGCAGGTGGATTACGCGGTGATGGGCAGGGAATTATTTAATAACGACCCAGAAGCCATTTTCAGCCAATACAATTAATCCAGACACCAGTTGAGAGGGGGTTTAGATGTTGTATTCAAGCAGGATCAAAAGCATGTAGACCTCGGCGCAGTATTTAGCGTTGAAGATGTTAATGTTGGTGTCTTCAATGAATTTGTTCAAGCGGTAGAAGATTGTGTTCCGATGGTAGTGTAATTGTTCAGCGGTCTTAATCACGTTCATACCAGTCGTGAAGAAGGTCATAATGGTCTCTTTAATAGCCTGATTGGTTTGCAGATACTCCAGCAATTCCGAGGAATGTTCCACGAAGATGTGTTTGTGTTTTGGGCTGGTTGAAAGCAACAGGGCTGGGATGATGAAGTCATGATAGTAATAAACTCTATCTTCGGGCTCCATTCTCTTGCCAAAATAAAGCGCTGAGTTGGCCAGGTACAATGAGGAATTGTATTTAGTTATGCTGGTACCTACAGTGCCTATTCCTAACGAGATGAGGCATGAAAAGCTTTTTTCCAGCAGAATGTGAAGAGTCTTAGGGCTGATGACATGTTCAGGTTTCACTTCGAAGAGAATTACATAGGTCTCATCCTGTAAATGAAAATAAATATCTTTCGGGTCCAGGACTTTTCTAAATATCGAATAAATCTCCTCACGCATTTTTGTGTGCTCAAATGTGTTTAAGAGTACTTCACTGGACCTAAAATAATTGCTTAGTTCAGCCACCATAACCATGCGAGGGGCATGAAGGTCAAATTCCAAAAGGGAAGCATTGAACTGACATAAACCAACTTCTTCGGGACTTAACTCTTTGACAAGCGACCGGCCAAAGTCGCGGATGGCACGTTCTTTGATATTCTGTATGCTCTCGTTGTCCGATTGTTTGATGACCATTTCCAGGTATTTCAACAAGATTGGCGTGAATTTTTCAGCTTCCTCCCGGGTACCGATAATGCCTACAGAGAATGCGGGAATATCATTTACGACTAGTGGGTATGATCGGAATTTTTTACTATCTGGATCGAGCAAATCCTCGGTCTGCAGAGGGGAAAAATCGGGGTGTTGTAAGCCAATTTCTTGTGATTCTGAGGATGCCAAAACAGTGCCAGTAGAATCGACAAGAT
>CAYVRH010000225.1:2592-2944 GCA_964452955.1 uncultured Anaerolineaceae bacterium
GTTGGGGCAAATCTTCGAGATGAGGGGGATGATATTTTGGATTTCCTGGATCGTGTCCACAGTCAACTATTCTCTCTTTTTGGTCTCGACAACTGGCCTGAGTTGGCGAACTAGCGACAAAGGTTTGTAGAATAGTATTTTACCCTGACCCATCCAAGCGACAAATTCGAGTAAACGACGCATAGATTGATAAAGTCTCCTGCTTTTGGCCGTTATAATTGGTCTCAAGATCAGGAAAGCAAGCTGCTATCTGTGATCGAACTTGTGAATACTACTAATGCCTGGCAAGTGAAATCAAAAACGCGGCATGACTTGATTAATGCTTCTAGGTTCTGAAAGGACGCAATGAAAT
>CAYVRH010000226.1:0-2940 GCA_964452955.1 uncultured Anaerolineaceae bacterium
TCAGGGCGCCGGCGATCAAGGCATGATGTTTGGCTTTGCCTGCGATGAAACCCCCGAGCTAATGCCCATGCCGATCTTCCTAGCCCACAAACTGACTCGCAAGATGGCTGAAGTGCGCAAGGCTGGCATCCTGCCCTGGATGTACCCAGACGGCAAGAGCCAGGTGACCGTGGAATACCATTATGGCAAACCCGCACGCATTCATACCGTGCTGATTTCCACCCAGCATTCCCCCACTTTCCAAGGCAATGAACTGACCCACGAGCAAATCGAAGAGGGCATCCGTAAATACGTTATCGACCCAGTACTACCCAAAGAGCTGGTGGACGCAGACCTGAAAGTTTACGTCAACCCGACCGGGCGCTTTGTCATCGGTGGACCCATGGGTGATGCCGGCCTGACTGGCCGCAAGATCATCGTGGATACCTATGGCGGCATGGGCCGGCATGGCGGCGGCGCTTTCTCGGGCAAGGACCCGACCAAGGTGGACCGTTCAGCCGCTTACGCTGCGCGCTGGGTAGCCAAAAATGTGGTGGCTGCCAAGCTTGCCACGCGCTGTGAAGTACAGGTTTCTTATGCCATCGGCGTAGCCCAACCGCTTTCCATTAACGTGGAAACTTTTGGCACTGGTGTGGTTGAGGATGAGCAAATCGCTGAAGCAATTCCCGAGGTCTTTGACCTGCGTCCCCGAGCCATTATCCATGATTTGGACCTGCTGCGCCCGATTTACCGCCAATTGGCAGCCTATGGCCACTTTGGGCGGGATGACCTGGACCTGAGCTGGGAAAAGACCAATAAGGCTGAAGAATTACGCAAAGCTGTTGGCCTGAACTAAGGTAGATCTGAGACGAAAGAGGCTCACCCGCGGGTGAGCCTCTTTGATTTATTTTCATGGATATCAAAAGAAATCGTCAAACTTCCGGGCAGTCGCTTGGTTTTGTTTAATTCATAAAAACCGGGTTTGCAATTGCCACGGATTATTGTCTGAGGATCTTTGATTTCGGGTGTGGATTAGCGTTTTTTGAATGACAAAGCCAAGCCAGCAAACAGTAAGCCAAAGACCCCGGCCGTTATTTTGAGGATATTGACAAGCCTGTTGGGTTGGGTCGCAGGGGCGCGCAGTGGCTCTGTGGTGGCCGGTGTTTCAACGGTCAAACCAGGTTGCGGACTGCGTAACGGAACTTCAGCAGGGGCAGTAAGGCTTTCGGTCGATTCCGGCACGAAGGCGGCGCCCATTGGTTCAATCTGGGCTGGAAGCGTGGGTTCGGAGGCGATATTTTTCCCGGCGTTTTCAACATCGATACCAAAGATTATCGGAGGTATACTGGGTGTGGTGGCCAAGGCTTGTTCAAGAGAATAATCCTGACCTCTAAGGGCACCTGGGTGCTTGCCGAAAAGGGGTTCTACCGGAACAACAATACTGTAAGGCGCATTGCCAAAAGTACCAAAATTCCCAGGGCCTTGTGGGATAGGGTAAAGATAAGCGTCAACACCAGCTCCGCCGCCTCCCATGGTTCCGTCTCCGCCACCGCCTCCGCCTTTACCCATCACCTGGCCATAGCTAAAAATGAGCGGGGCGGAATCTCCACCCTCCTCCATTGAGCGAGTAGTGGCTGCCATAGGAGCTGGCATTTCTGCAGTAGCCGCGTCTGCTGCTTGAGGAGGGGTCTCGGGCGCGGCCTGGGCTTTCGTGGCATCTTCAGCAGAGAGGGCTGCCGGAGCGCTGAGGGAGGGTTGGACAGCCAGATTTTCACGGACCGGACTGGCGGAGGGGCTGAAGAGGGGCAGGATGAACATGGCTGCCATCATTAAGAAGGAAACCAATGACGCCGTGCTGAATACTGGTATCCAGGCTTTTTGACGCTTGATGGCCTGGGCTTCAGCTCGGGTGAGGGTAAAGTTGTGGGGAAGTTTGGGTTTGGGCAAATGCCTGAGGTTCCATTGCAGTTGGCGATGGGCTTCCAACGCTTGCCTTAGTTCCGCGGATTCTTGCAGCCTGAACTCGAAATGGATTTTCTCTTTTTCCGGTAGCGCGCCGTCCAGATACGCACTTAAGAGCTCCATATCTTCATGGGAGAGGTCGGCTTGCTTAATCATTGAATTCATCACTACCTAGACGGAATTTTTCGGGTAAAAGTTCCCCAAAGCCCTGCAAACAATCCTGCATTTTTTGCCTGGCGCGGGCCAACCTGCTCTTGATAGTGCCAATTGGCACCCGTATGGTGCCGGCAACGGTCTCGTAATCTTCCCCTGAAACATCTACTAAAACAATGACGGTCTTGAACTTTTCTTCCAATCCGTCCAGGCAATGGGTGAGCGCCTTTTCAAGTTCGATGTTGCTCAGTTGATCTTCGTAAGGAAGGGAATCGTCCTTCATCCAGCTGGCAGATTCCATAATTTCCCCATCTTCATCTTCCTGATCGATGGAGATACTGGGACGGCGTTTTTGACGACGCAGTTCATCCAGGCATTCATTGCTGACAATGCGCAGGAACCAACTCTTGAAAGAACCACCGCGGTAGGAGTCCAATTTACGGTACATGGAAATAACCGCTTCCTGGGAGGCATCCGCGGCAGCCGCTGATGTTCCCAACATGCGGTAAGCAAGGTTGAAGGCCATCTCCTGATAAGTTAATACCAGGTCATTGAAAGCCTGCAGATCCCCTTTAAGGGCTTTTTCAACGAGCTCGACTTCGGCCATAAGCGCTTTGATGCAAGTTCCAATCCAAAAGAAGAAAAAAGCCGCTCAAGGGAGCGGCTTAGGACAACGCGTTACGGATCGCTCCAATTGCATTTTACTCTTCTTTTTCAGCCTCTTCCTTATTTTCGTCGAAGGTTTCGCGAAGATGCGGGAAGAGGATAACCTCGCGGATATTGCGGTTATTGGTGAGGAACATAACCAGGCGATCTACACCCATGCCGAAACCACCCATGGGGGGC
>CAYVRH010000227.1:0-1119 GCA_964452955.1 uncultured Anaerolineaceae bacterium
GTTGTAATTCCAATCCCCATTCCAAAAATGGCGATAAAAATGGTGAGGGTTTTGCGCTTGAAGCCACCCCAAATACCCAGCAGCAACCCACCGGCCAAAATCCCCACCCCAAATGCGGCTTCCATCCAGCCAAGTTCCATTGCTCCCCCTCCAAAATACTTGCTGATCAATAGCGGCATCAGGCTGAATGCCGGCGAGGCAACCGTATCAATGATTGTTGCTGCAAGCAGGAGCATCAAAAGCCCAGGCCAGGTAAGCGCGTACTTAAAGCCCTCGCGCACATCCAATAGCACCTGCCGCACGGTGACTCTATCCACCGTGTCAACCCGCACAGGTTGCGGCACCTTCACCAGCAAGATAAGTAAACCGATAGCCAGACCCGCCGTCACCAGATCAATCGCCAAAACGCCTTGCATGGGTAGGACCGCCAACAAGAGGGCCCCCAGTGGCGGGGCGGTAATTGTGATAACCCCTTCCAAAACCTGGTTGATGCCGCTCAATTTGGCATAGAACTCACCCGGCACCATCAAGGAGACCGAGGCTTTCATCGCCGGGAATTCAAAGATTCCAGCCAGTGAACGGATAAACAAAAGGGCATAGATGTGCCAGGGTTGGATTATATTAGCCGCAAAGAGTATTGCCAGCAACACTGTTGCCAAGGCCACCATCCCATCGGAAAGGATCATGGTTAATTTCCGGTTCCAGCGGTCCACCAGTGCGCCAGCAAATGGGCCCAGGATGACGCCAGGGATCAAACCAACCAGTGTGGCGCTGGCAAGTACCGTCGGCGAGCCCGTCTTTTCCGTCAGATACCAAATGAGGGCAAACTGCACCAGGCGACTGCCTAAGATCGAAATGGCTTGCCCAATCCACATTGGCAGGTAGTTGCGCAGCCAATGCGGTGGAAGAAGTTTATTTTTTGAATTTTGCATGATTATTCCTTTGATTACTCAATAACGTGGTCAAACACAATGGCTCATCAATCTTTTTTTGAGCTTTGAGGGCTTGGCTAATCTCTTTCAATACACCATTGCTTCACTTTTTCGAAAATGAGAACAACTGGTAAGCATCAATACTCTCCATGTCGGACCCAATCTGCGCATTCCGCAACTGCTCAAA
>CAYVRH010000227.1:1219-2904 GCA_964452955.1 uncultured Anaerolineaceae bacterium
TCATCCATTCCTGCATTTCCTAAGGCAACCTGCGTGAAATCGCCCACACATTTCGGTATCTCGCACAGAAAATTATCGTGAATAGAGACCTGTTACTTAATAAACGAGCGCACTGACAGCAAACAGAAACCGGTATTCAAGAGGCAATGCGCCACCATGCTGAGATAAATGTTATGTTTGCGTCGCACAACGTAAGCTAAAGGGTAGAAAGCCAGGATGCGGGTAAAAAACTGCCAGGGTGAAAAGAAATGGTAGATGGAGAACAACAGCACATTGACCAGCGGCGCCCAGCCCCCCAGGGTTTCCATGCGCGGCAGCAAGTAACCGCGAAAGTACAGTTCTTCAACTATTGGCCCCAAGCAGCCATTGACCAGCAGAAAGAGAAGAAATGTAAATGTTAAGACAGGCTGACTATACGCATCGGGGTTGACCTGGTTGATCTGGAACCAATCCGGCAGCCAGGCGAAGAATCTTGACCAGACGATCAAGTCCAGATTCTGCAGCAGCATGAATCCCAGGATGGACCAGATCAAGATAATTGGGATAATGAGAAGGTAATCCTTTTTTGGCAATGGCTCACGGTTCAAAACGATTCCCTCAAGCGAGAGCTTCTTGTTCCGCCGATAGCCCAAAAAAACGAGCCAACCCAATTCAACCGGGATTAAGGTGATCAGGATCGGAATCAAAAGCGCCAGCAGCGCAGGCAGGTGGTTCTCTCTCAGCCACGGACCAAGCAGAATGAACGCGAGGGTAATCAAGGCCCCCGGTAATAAATGCAGACCCACCATCTGAAAGACCGTATGCTGTTTCGTCCCACTGTACATCATAAATTCACCTCTTCCATTAATAAGCTCACACTTTGTATTTATGCTGCTGTTCATAGCCAACTTGTCCCGCTTCGGTACTTGCCATCTACAGAAAGATGGCAAACAGGTAACCTGTTCCAACCATCAGGACGTTACTGATGCTATGCATCAAGATCGGGTAGAGGATGCTGCGGCTTTTTTGGTATACAAAGCCGTTCAGAATGCCCATGCCAAAAGCATAGACCAGCCCAAACATATTCACTCCCGATATGGAAAACGGGGATACGGTCCATTGCAGGTGCGCGGCCGTGAAAAGCAAGGAAGCCAACGCCACCTCCAGGCTCACATTTTTTGTTTCGGATTGCTTGCCTCCAAACATCGAGGCAAGCAGCGTCACCGGCAAAGCCCGGTACAGGATTTCTTCTGCAGGGCCGCTCAAAAAGAGCTGAAACCCCAGGTACCCAAGCGTGTTTGTCGCGTTCAGCGGATAGCCATAAGTTACCGGCTGACCAAGAACTACCATCAGTACATGATAAGAAACGGCTACAACCGCGGTTGCAAGCGTGAAGATCAGTAGATACTTTCTCCCCTCTTGCTTTTCACCCAGGTGAAAGCCAAAATCCAAGTGGATCACCGTTTTGATGATTAAAATAACAACCAGCGCTACCAGCATCTGCACCAGGTGATGAACAGACAGCCTGGCAAACAGCTTATTCGGATCAACTGAGTCATAAGAAAACAGATCCGCGATTGCCCATCCGAACTTTCCTAAAATGATCTGCATGATAAACAGATTGATGAATGCCAGGCTTCCTGCCATTAGCTTGGTTGTCTTGCCCATTGCAGCCTTTTCAATGTTCATTTTGGTCCTTTCCAAAC
>CAYVRH010000228.1:0-2900 GCA_964452955.1 uncultured Anaerolineaceae bacterium
GGTCATTGGGGTGCTGAGGTTGGTAAAACCATCCTGCAGGCCAGCGCACCCAGCGATACCGCTGCCCGTGCCAAAGCCCGAGCCGCGGCTGGTTCAGACGCCCGCATGAACGGTTGCAGCTTGCCAGTGATCATCAATTCGGGATCAGGCAACCAGGGCATGACAGTTTCGCTGCCCGTTATTGAATATGCCAGGGACTTGAACGCCAGCCAGGACGCGCTGCATCGGGCTCTGATTGTCTCCAATCTGACCTCCATTTACCAAAAGAATTACATCGGCCGGCTTTCGGCTTTCTGCGGGGCAGTGAGTGCCGCGGCAGGGGCTGGGGCTGGCATTGCCTTTCTCAAAGGCATGGATGACGCGACTATTGGCATGATTGTGACCAATACCATCGCTACCATTGGCGGCATGGTTTGCGACGGCGCGAAGCGTTCCTGCGCGGCCAAGATTGCTATGGCAGTTGAAACGGCCTTGATGGGCATCCGCATGGCGGAACAGGGTTACAGTTTCAATTTTGGCGAAGGCATCGTCGGCGAAGATGTGGATTGCACCATTAAGAATGTTGGCCGGATGGCAAAAGATGGTATGCGCGAGACCGACATTGAAATACTGCACATCATGACTGAAGATTAATTCTTTTCAACAGGGAATATCTGCACATTCAAACAGGCGCTTAGGCGCCTGTTTTTTTGCTAATACTTGCCAGATTTTCCGGTTTACCAGCCGTTCACGAGTACAATTTGGAGATACCGTCGGTAAAAAAGGAGCATATGGATAAGAAAATTGATCGTTGGTTGGATGAGCACAAGGATGCAATTCTGGCTGAATTGGCTGAGTTGGTAAGCTTCAAAAGCGTGTCCGTTTACAGCCCGGAAGCCAAAGACCCGTTCGGTGCTGAGTGCAGCGCCGTGCTTGAAAAGGCACTGGAGCTGGCTGCCAAACACAAGCTCAGTGGCAAAAATCTGGATAACTACTGCGGTTATGCGCGTTTGGACGTGAACGCCGACTCAAAAGAGTTGGGCCTTTTTGCGCATCTGGATGTGGTGCCTGAACTGGAAGGCTGGTTTGGTGACCCCTTTAAAATGGAAATGCGCGAGGGTTGGGCTATCGGCCGCGGTACCAGTGATAACAAAGGCGCGGCAATCGCTTCCATGTTTGCCCTGGATTATCTGCGCACGCAGACCAAACCCCGGCATAATTGGCTGCTTTACTTCGGCTTGAATGAAGAGAGCGGCATGCGCGATCTGGTTTACTTCCTGGAGCATCACCCCGCACCCGCTGTTTCGCTGGTGCCGGATGCAGCTTTCCCGGTCTGTTACGCTGAAAAGAGCCACATCAACATCCGGGTCAAGTTTGATCTTTCAAAGACCAACATTTTATCCATGCACGCCGGCACAGTCGCTAACATCGTGCCTGGCGACGCGGAAGCTTTCATCACGGTTAAGGATTGTTTTGAAAAAGACCCCGCCAATATTGGCAGCCTGCCTGCCACCAAGGTCAGCGCCAAAGGCCTCAGCGCGCACGCTTCCACACCGGATCATGGCGTCAATGCCATTGCCAAGTTGGCAGAGCAGCTATTGGTCTCGGATTTGCTAAACACGGAAGCACGTAAAGTATTGGAACAAGTGCAGGAATTAGCCGCGGATAATCACGGCCAGGTGGAGGGTGTTTACCGTAACGACCCCGACCTTGGGGATACCAGCCATGCCTGCAGCATTGCCCGCGTGGAAGGGCGTGATCTCTTATTGACTTTTGATATCCGCTTCCCAGCCACCACCAAAGCCCAGGAAATTTCTGACCGGTTGCATGCCTTTTACAAGGAACGCGGCCTGGGTATTGAAGTTTTGAGGTTTGATGACGCCCTGCCCAAAGACCCGCATGCCCCATTAATTGGTAAATTGACCGAAATTTACAACGATGAAAAAGGCAGTAACCTGGAACCTTATACCATGGGTGGCGGCACGTACGCCCGTAAACTACCAAATGCTTATGGCTTTGGATTGGAAAGCAATCTTGCCAGGCCTGATTTCTTCCCAGCTGGGCACGGCGGTGTGCACCAACCTAACGAGGCTATCTTCGTGCAAGATTATCTTGAGAGCATGAAGATTCTCATCAAGGCCATGCTCTGGCTGGATGAAAACCTGGAGTAAACGGTTCAGGAAAATAGAACTGAAAAAAACAAAAGGGTTGGACGAGAATGTCCAACCCTTTTGTTTTCTGGGCAATAAGCCAAAGATCTATCGATCCAGTAATTCTTGTATCTGTTTAGATATTCACATTAAAGATTTACTGCCGGAAGGCTTTTCAGCCTTCCCTACCAAAGATAAAGGCGGTGCTTTTTACCGGTTTCAACCAATACTTCAAATGTTTACCGCAGGAAGGTCTTTCAGCCTTCCTTACCAAAGATAAAGGCAGTGGCATAAATCTACATTTGGCGTATCTTTTCCAGCGCGAAGAGAGTGTGCTATTGACAAATCCTTTATTAGGATTGCCAGAAACCTGTATCTTCCACCGCGGATAGGATTTCTTTAGCAGTGTGGCCTTCAAGGGAAGGCAGCACCAGCTCGGCGATGCCAACCCGCTCGACAGGGCCCAAACCGACGGCCCTCATGCCAGCGGCATGCGCGGCTTCCACACCAGCAGTGGCATCTTCAACCACCAGGCATTTTGAAGCCGGCAAAGCAAAGAGTGCGGCCCCCAATATAAAGAGGTCCGGGTGTGGTTTTGAGCGGGCAGGGGCGTTGCCATCCACCACCCCACTGATCAAGTTGCCAATCTTCAAGCGCTCAAGCACCAGTGGCGTGTTTTTACTTGATGAAACGATGGCGCGTTTTACACCCATGGCCGCCAGTTCCTCCAGGATTTCCCTGACGCATACTGAAAGTTCGCCGCCGCATGCG
>CAYVRH010000229.1:0-2886 GCA_964452955.1 uncultured Anaerolineaceae bacterium
TAGCGCTCCAGCACCTCCACGACTACCTGGCGCAGAGAAGCCCAAACCCGTAGAGCCGTATGCCCCAGGGGACCAAGCCACAAGATTACTCTCAAACTGCTCCTAATATGGCTGTAAGCGTTGCTTCTGCAAACCCTGCCACACAAAACGCTGGCACCTCAGCCAACGTCCCGGTCAGCAACCCTCAATCGGCCAATCAAACAGAAATCAAGATTCCCAAGCTGAAACCGTTCTTTTGGCTGGCGATTGCGGCGATCCTTGGACCTTTGGCCGCCGAATGGCTCAAGCTTGACTGGTTGCCGTGGTTGGTCGTACTTATATTTGGTTCTTTGCTGGCATTCTTCGAGCTTCGCCGCCGCTCGCGCCTATTGCCCAAAGCCCGATTGCCGCTGGGTCTAGCTCTTGCGGCTTTTGGTCTATCGGCGATGATTTATGTATTCAGCCTGCCAGTCTTTAACCCTCAGTTCTGCGGATATTACAACGAAAAGGGCGATGTAGACCTGGAAGTTCTGGTTGTGGAGCCGCCCGAAGTGCGGGATGGCAGCCAGAACCTGGTGGTGCGAGTGCTAAGCCTGCACCCAATTTATATTGAGAACGTGAGTTTCAACTCCGGAAAGATTCGTGGTAAGGTGCTCATCCAGGCTGCCCCGGGTGATGACTACTGCTATGGTGACCGCCTTCGACTGCGGGCTGAACTCAAAACCCCGCCAGAGGGTTCCGGTTTTGACTACCAGGCCTATCTGCGCCATCAAGGCATTTACAGCAGTATTCAATATGCCAGTCTGGAGCTTGTGAGCCGCGGCCAGGGGAACCCATGGCTGCAATTAATCTACGCATTGCGCGTTCAGGCGAGCAAATCACTGGAAGCGATCTTCCCGGCACAGGAAAGCGCTTTGCTCAAGGGCATTCTTCTGGGGGATTCACACGCCTTATCGGATGAATTGAAATCAGCTTACGCGCTAACGGGTACTGCCCATATTTACGCAATTTCGGGTTTTAATATGGTTGTTCTAGCCAACTTGGTAACCCGCTTACTCACTCGCAAGCATAAGAACTGGAAGGCCGGCCTGGCAGTAATCGTGGTGTTAGGTTTTTACACTTTGATGGTGGGGGCAGCCGCCTCAGTCATCCGGGCAGCCATTATGGGCTCGCACGTGCTGATTGGTCGACTAATTGGGCGCAAAGGCAATCTACTCAATACCCTTGGGTTCACAGTTTTCATCATGCTGCTCTTTAACCCGCATTTACCCTGGGATATCGGTTTTCAGTTAACTGTCATGGCAACATTGGGTTTGTCCATCTTCTCAGGTTCGCTCATCGCCCGATTGGAAGAATTCGTCTCGAAAGGTGCCGCGCCGCAAGCATCCACTGCTTGGTCTGCCACAATCGGTGAATACTTCATCGTTACTTTAGTGGCGCAGGCTTCCGTGTTGCCATTGATTGCTTACCATTTTCATCAGGTATCCCCCCTATTTTTGCTGGCCAATCCACTGGTTCTTCCCGTCCAGCCGCTGGTGATGGTTCTTGGCTTGCTGGCGATGCTGGCTGGTATGTTCAGTCTCGCGATTGGTAAAACCCTGGCTTTGTTAGCCTGGCCCTTCGCGGCGTATACCAACACGCTCGTGCGCTTTTTGGCAGAACTTTGGCCAGATGCTTTCAGGTTGCCCCGCTTTGATTTTGCCTGGGTTCTGCTTGTCTATGCGTTGATATTCTTTCTCCTGCTCAATAATCAAAAACCAGCCGGACCTTGGCTGAATGCCAAAACCTGGTTGCTACTAACCGCAGTATTAGTGCTGATGCTATGGGTACAGGCGGCCAATCTGCCGAATGGACGCTTGAAGTTGCGGATTTTGCCAGCGCAGGATCGAGCCAACCTGCTCATCACTACTCCGGCCGGTAGGTATCTTTTTCTAGGCGGTTCAGGTTCGGCCAATGGTATTGGTGCTTCCTTAAGTCAGGCATTGCCCGTCACTCATCAGGAACTGGACTGGCTGATCATCCCGCGCTGCGGCCGGGATGATGTTTCAGCGCTCTTCAGCCTGCCCGATCAAGTTAGAGTAGGCCAGGTGCTTTGGCTTTGCGATTGGGAACGTATTCAAACCACAAAGGCGCTTTTCGCCCGCTTTTCCCAATTGGGTTTGATTCAAAGGAAGGCTTTACCAGAGGATGGCTTGGAGCTGGCGCCAGAAATTCTGCTCAGGTTTGAGATGAATGGAGAAATTCTTGAGAACGTTATCCTGGATGGGATAAATTTTTCAATGAACTTTGCAGAGCAAAGCTCTACCTCTGAAGCAGCCATCCGGTTGACTTCCGAGCAATTGATTTTGAACAACACCGCCTGCACGGGTATTTGTCCATCCGTCGCGGCTATTATTGCGCCTTACAACTTGTCTGATTATGCCTGGCTGGAAATTCAGGCTGATGAAAAATCCCTTTTCTTAAGTGGAAAGAGATGAGTTTTAGGTTGCAGATGCACTAGTAAAAGGCGGAGGAGATTTTTTCTGGTTCATTTTGATTATTTACTATAAGAAATGCATCAATTTGAGGGCAAAAGTGCAGTTGTCTGTGCTTTAAATCACAAAGCGTGATAGACTCTTTTTAAAATTTGAGAATGGGGACTCGAAAGAGTAGGATAAGGCCATGCCAATGCAAATAACCAACCAAGCCGATTATGCCCTGCGAGCCATGCTTTACATTGCCCGTCTCGGGCCAGGGCAATATGCCCCTTCAAATGTCATCGCTGACAAAATGGATATGTCGCGCATGTTCCTTTCCCGCATCAACGCCCAGCTGAGTAATGCCGGCCTCATTAATACGCGCAGAGGGGCCTCGGGTGGCATTATGCTGGCCAAAGATCCAGCTGAAATCTCTGTTTACGATGTTGTG
>CAYVRH010000230.1:0-2865 GCA_964452955.1 uncultured Anaerolineaceae bacterium
TCACAGGCTTCGGGCACAGCCATCATTTTGTTGCCCATCCTACTCATATTTTTTCTGGCCAACACTTTTTTGCTCAAGCTCAAGGGCGCTCAAATCAGGCGCATCCTATTGGGGTCCCTGTATACCTATATAGGTGTCGTTATTTTCCAGACTGGAGTGGAAGCAGGCTTTATTGCCGCCAGCCAAAAAATCGGCTACCAAATCGCGGCCATGGATAAACCCTGGCTCCTGATCCTGGTGGGCGTCATCCTGGGGGTGATCACCGTACCAGCTGAACCTTCCATTCATATCCTGACCAAACGCATTGAAGATGAAACCGCGGGGGCGATCCGGGCAAATGTCGTCATGCTGGCCATGTGTTTTGGAATTGCACTCTCCGTGGTCTTTTCCATGCTGCGCATTTTGATCCCCTCGGTGTTGCTTTGGCACTTCCTGTTGCCCGGTACACTGGTGGCTGTGGTGCTTTCGTTTATCGTTCCCGATCTTTTTGTGGGCATTGCTTTTGATTCTGGGGGTGTGGCTTCAGGCACCATGATCGCGGTGCTATTACTGCCATTTGCCAACGGCGCGGCCGCCTACATCCCGACCGCGAACATATTGCAGGATGGCTTTGGCGTGATCGCGATGGTGGCTATGACGCCGCTGATCACACTACAGGTATTGGGCTTGGTCTACAAGTTGAAAATCCAGGCAAAGGATAAGGCAATCCGGGCAGCCCTGGCTGAGGAGGAATTTGATGCATCCATTGGATGAACAAAACAAGATTAATCGCCTGTTGATGGTGGTTGCCCCCAGGGGTAAGGGGCATGACATTCAGGAGATGCTGCTTGAAAAAGGTGCCCGCACAGCATCATGTTTGTATGGGAAAAGCGCGTCAAATGGGCATATATTGCACAGTCTGGCGCTTGACACAATAGAAAAGGAAGTGGTGATCTCCTTTGTTTCAAAAAGGATGGTCCCTGTGATTTTTGAAGACCTGCTGACCAAACACCAATTTTCAAAACCCAGCCCTGGCCTGGCATTCACTCTGCCACTGGCCGCGTCCTTCTCGATTTTGGAACCGGATTTGGAGAAATTGGATGCCTTTTTTGAGGAAGAAGCAGAGCTGCGCATTTCCGATATTGGTGCTGAAAAGCTGTCAGAAAACTACGCGCTTGCCATGTTGATCACAGACAAAGGCAAAGCGGAAAAGGCCTTGCATATTGCGCAGGAGCACGGTTTTAGAGGGGGTACGATCATCCGCGCGCACGGTACGGCCAACGCCTTGAAGCTTTTCCTCAAGATGCCAATAGAACCTGAAAAGGACCTGCTTTTGATCCTCACACCTCAAAGCCGCGGTGATGAGTTACTGGCTCACTTTGTGAATGCCCTGGATTTGGAGGAAGCCAATACTGGCGTTACAGCGCTGATTGATACCCTTGAACTGATTGGCTTATCTGCTAACGAAGCTTCGGAAGCGGAGGAAAGATGACGCAGAACTATCTGGTATTACTGCGAGCCTTCCAGGGCAAGTCAGAACCCATCCTTGACCAAGCCCGCGCATCTGGGGCAAAGGGCGGCACGGTTATTCACAGCCGCTTAACAGCTGGGCATACCAGGCGTTTCTTCCCTGACCTGGAAATTAGCGAAGAAGAGGAGCTGGTGATGATCCTGGCGGAATCTGAAACCGCGCGGGCAATCTGTAAGAGCTTGCTGCAAAGCCAGGTTAAAGGGCATGAATTGGGCAGCCGGATTTACCTCATCCCGGTAAGTTCAGTGAGAGGCCTGGCCAACCACCTTTTTACTGAAATTTAGTTCGCCTCTATTTAATAGGCAGCAACAAATTAAGCATCAGCCTCTGTTTCTGAGGCTGATGTTTTTTCTAGGCTATATCAGGGATTCGTAGCGTTCTATCAGGGCTGCTGACTCTGCCAGCGATGTACTCCAGAACTCCCTGGAGCGGATATCGATACCAAATCGGGAGGCAAGGTCCGCCGCGGAGGCTTCGCCGGTACTAGCTAATAAATTCTTATAATCTGCCACGAAAGCACTACCCCGCTGCTGATATGTAGCGTAAAGGCCTGTGCCAAAAAGCAAGCCAAAGGCATAAGGATAATTGTAGAAAGAAAGCCCCGTCCGGTAATAATGCGGTTTCCAGGTCCAGGCGTAAGGGTTGAGGATTGAATTGTCCAGCCCGTCGCCGTAGGTTTCCTTTTGGGCTTGTAGCATAATCTGGCTGATTTCATCCGCGGAAAGTGTGGCCTTGGCCCTGCGGTCAAAGACTTCTTTCTCAAAAATGAAGCGCGAGAGGATATCCACAATGACAGCAGAATCGCCCAGGAGCTTGGTTTCCAGCAGGGCCAACTCTTCAGCCGGGCTGGCAGCATTCTTCAGGAGGGCGTGGAACATGATGGTCTCGTTCATGATCGAGGCGGTCTCAGCGAGAGTCATAGGTGTGCGGGTCTGTAACTGGGTCTTGCCGGCTTGGAAGGCGCAGTGGTTGTGAAAACCATGCCCAAGTTCGTGGGCAAGAGTCATCACCTGGTCGAGTGAGCCATCAAAATTGCAGAGAACGCGGCTTTCCTTGAGGGCATCGATGCCCATGCAGTAAGCACCCCCGCGTTTGCCGGGGCGTGACTCAGCGTCAATCCAATGCTGGTCAAAAGCTGTCTTAGCAAAATCTGAGAGCTCAGGGCTAAAGTTGGCAAAATTGGCAAGGATCAAATCCCGGGCTTCAGCAAAGCTAAATTGGCGTTCTGAACTGCCAAATGGCGCAAAAAGATTCCACCAGGGCAAGCGCTCATTCCCAAGATGTCTCGCTTTGGCTTGGAAGTAACGCCGAAAACTTGGCAGGGATTCGCGCATGGCAGTCAGCATACTTTCGAG
>CAYVRH010000231.1:0-2842 GCA_964452955.1 uncultured Anaerolineaceae bacterium
GATATTGGGGAATTGATACCGATCAAGTGACAATTGCTGATGTTGTTCACCAGATTGCAGATGACCGCAATGTTGGCCTTTACGAAATGCGCGATTACGTTCTGGAACAGACGCAACTCAAGGCGATCATCCGCCATGGTGGTGATTTTGACCTGCTCAGACGCTTGGTTAGCCAGGGCTTTCCAGTGATGCTGGAACGCGGTTTTTACACTGCCAGCACCAGCGAGTGGATGGGGCATTATGGGCTGGTGACTGGTTTCGACCAGAAGGCTGGCACGCTGCATGTGCCGGATACCTACCTGGGAGAAACGGATTTCAAAGACGCTGACCTTGAGCGGCTGTGGATGCACTTCGCTTACGCGTACTTGCTGATCTATCCGGAGGAGCAGGAAGCCACAATTCAGGCTATTCTTGGCGCCCAATGGGATGAAGCCGAAAACGCCAGGCACACGCTGGAGCTGATGCGTGAGAAAGCTAAAGTTGATTTCGCGGATATTCACGCGGAAGATAAATTCTTTGCCAGGTTTGGGGTGGGGATGGCCGCCATGCTCACCCAAGACCCTGCCCAGGCAGCCGAGGCTTTTGATGAAGCGTTTGGCGCGTATTCCCAATTACCATCCTACAAACGCCCCTTCCGGGTGATGTGGTACCAGTTTGGGCCATACGAAGCGTATTATGCTACTGGCCGCTTTGAGGATTGCCTCAGCCTGGCTCAAAATACGATTGCCAACTCGGCAGCATCGGGGCTTGAAGAATCCTGGTATTGGCGAGGGCGCTGTGTGGAAGGGCTGGGCGATGCAAATTCAGCTGCATTCTTCTATAAGAAAGCGCTTGAATGGCACCCCGGCTGGCTACCAGCTCAGGAAGCCCTGCAAGCTCTTGAACAAAAGCCGTAAAACTAAACTCACTCTAAATGAGGGAGTTTTTGTCAGCCTTGACTTGAAGTACTGAGATAAGTTAAGCGTACAGGCAACCGATTAAAAAAATCAGTTGCCTGTGATGTTTTGGGTAGTTTTGGAGCAGGTTACAGCAATTCGTCTTCATCCAGGAAAGGCAGAAGGGTGCGCAGCAATTTCATATTACCTTTTTGCATCTGGGCTTTGGCGATTTGGCCAAGGTCTTTTGATTTCATGAAAGGCGCCAGGGCTTTCAGGTACTTGCCTTGTTCTTCTGGGTCGATGCGCGCGGCCAGGGCTCCGATGGTTTCAGAGCTGAGGAAGGGCGCCAAGCCGGCTAATTTTTTGGCATGTTTACCGGAATCGAATATCTTTAAGGCCACTGCATCCAGGTCCTTTTCATCCATGAAAGGTGCCAGACCGACCAAACGCTCAAAATCTTCGCCTTCCATGGCTTCCTGGGCGTAAGCCCCCAGATGCTTACTATCCAGGAAAGGTGCCAACGCGTTGAGGGCTTTCAAGCTTTTCTTGGTGCCGGCTTGCTTTTCGATGAAGTCTCCCAGGAAGTTTTCGTTCAGAAACGGCGCCAGCGGGACGATCTCTGAAAGGTCTTCAATTTTGGCCTTTTCCATCTCTTTTGCCAGGCGGGAAGCGCTGAGGAATGGCGCGAGAGAGGTAAGCATCTCGATGCTTACGCTTTCTTGCTGACTATTTTCAACTGCCTCTTCCAATTGAGATGGCTTGAGCATGGGTGCTACTTCGGCCACCTCTTCCAATTTTATTTCAGGGTCTTTTTGGACAACTTTTTCTACGATCCTGGATTGTTCCGCGGAGCCGAGCAATTCTTCGATTGAGACGCCCAGGATGCGGGCAAGGTCGCCAAGTTTGGCAATATCGGGCATGGTATTGCCGCGTTCCCAGTTACTGACTGCCTGGAAGCTGACCAACATCTGGTCAGCCAGTTCCATTTGAGTCATATCTTTAGATTTCCGCAATTCAGCGATGCGGGCACCGATTTTTCTTGTGTCGAACATATTTACTCCTTTGTGTTTGATATCCGCATTGTAGAACTTCTCGGGCTTAAATACTATCAATTAACACTTGAAATGGACAAATTCCAGCCATACTTGAGGTGATTCCAAGCTTGTTCCCGATTCTACTCGTTATCAACGCTTTGTCGAAGGGAAGTGGAGGGGCAGGTTTCGCGGCTTCGTTTCATCAAACGCTCAAACATTGCTGGAAGACAATATAATTAGCGCATGCAAAAAATCCTGCACTTTGCCGATGCCCATATTGATATGGCCAATTACGGCCAACATGACCCAAAAACCGGATTGCCCTCCCGGGTGGTTGATTTTCTCAATTCGCTTGACAAGATCATCGAAACGGCGATTACTGAGAAAGTTGACCTGGTCATCTTTGCTGGCGATGCCTATCGCGACCGGTCCCCTGCCCCTACCTTCCAACGCGAATGGGACAAACGCGTGGTCAAACTTTCAAAAGCGGGTATTGAGACTTTGCTGCTCACTGGCAACCACGATATCGCCCCTTCAGCACTACGCGCCCACGCCCTGCAGGAAATGGAAACACTGGAAATTCCCCATATCCATGTTGCCAGCAAGACACGCCTCTTTAGCCCAGAGGATCTGGGCGGACTGCCCCTTTATGTGATTGCCGTCCCCTGGATTACCCGTGCAAAAGCAGCTGAAGGCTTGATCAATTCAAACAATGAAGGCGAAGCACCTGAGAGCGAAACTGGCAGTCAGGAAAAGCGGGACGCGCTGGTAATGGTCGGTTTGCAGGATATTTTTGAAGATGCTTTTTCACGGATGGACCGTAGCCTTCCGGTCATCCTGGCGGCACATGCCAGCATAGAAGGCGCGCAATTTGGCCAGGAACGCCTCATAACGGTCGGTAAGGACCTGGTGCTTCCGCCAGGCTTTGTT
>CAYVRH010000232.1:0-2833 GCA_964452955.1 uncultured Anaerolineaceae bacterium
TAAGGCTCGCAATAATGGAATCGGGTGGACCTCAATACATCCGTGTGTTGGAATCAAACATTGCGGACAGGATGCACTGCGTTTATCCTGTCCCTACAAATAAATTAAAAAAAGTGACGGGCGAACCTCATTACATTCGGGTCGCCCCTACGAACGATTTATTCCCGAGGGGTTGAGGGCGCTAGGGTTGGCCTTTTCTCTCATGATTGCGAAAAGCATGACCAAATTATTTGATAGCCGTTGCCAGGAGCAAGTTCGGCAAAGCATTCTGGCTTCTGCCCTCCTTCGGAGGAGGGTCCGCGCAGCGGGGGTGAAGGATTTCTAAATTTGTCACTCTGAGCCCAGCGAAGAGTCTATGTTTGTAGATTTCAGTCTTGCAGATCCTTACTCTATGGTGCTACGCACCGCGAGTACGCTTCGCAGTCGCAAAACCGGCTCAGGATGACAATCAAATAAAGAAAACCAGATTGCCACGCAAATTAAGCTCACAAAGACCAAATTGGGTGAGCCTCATTACACTCGAGCTGCCTTAGCAAAAAAACAGATTGCCGTCCAAAAGACGGATTTGGGCGAGCCTCATTACATTCGGGTCTCTCCTACGAACCACCTACTTCCGAGGGGGGGCCTAAAGCGGGGTGAAGGGTCCCTTCTCCCGTTTTTGCAGGAACAACAGCGACAACTGCTTGCGCCTGCACTCGCGGCACAATGTGCCATAGTGTGTGACTAAGCCCGAGTGGCGAGGGCAAGCAATCTGGGTTTTCTCTCCGAATCTTGTCACTCTGAGCGCAGCGAAGAGTCTTTGTTTTGCCGTTCGAATATTTCAGTTCCTTTGCGAAACTGGCTCAGGATGACAATCAAAAAAAAGAAAACCAGATTGCCGCGCAAAAGAGGCTCGCAATGACGGAATCGTACAAGTTCGGAACAAAAATGGCGGTTAGATCTACTATACGGAAAAATGGACACACAACAAGAACTGGCAGGTCCACTCTATGATGTTTCGCATCACAAGCACACTTCACAATCGTTAATCCTAGTGCAGAGTGACAACACTGAAAAAAAGCCCCGGTCTTGAGCCAGGGCTAGTTTCATAAAGAGAAAACATTTCACAATAACTGGTATTGGCTCGCTACGGTTTCAAACCTTCCATGCGTTGTTTGAGGGCAGCATTCAGCCCATCCAGGCGCTCGATAATTTTAGCAGCTTCAACTTTGTCAGATTCGCTCAGGATGGCATCCGCCAGCGTGCCTACTTTATCCTCATCGGGCAATTCATCCAAATTTAACATCACTCTTTTGATCGCCCGGGCGGATTTGGTGGCCGGATCCTTGGGCAGACGTGGACTGCGGGCGCGAATACGGCCGAGCTGCGTCTCAAGCCAGGTGTGCACATCCAGATAGGTGCGGCCTTCATGTTCGGTGTAATAAGCCAGTGCCCCGGGCCACAAGCTGGGGTCATAGGCCACAATTTCGCGCAGCACGCGCTCGGGCATTTCAGCCCGGTCAGCCAACTCCAGCAAGGGGGCTGGCAGGTCAAAAAATTTCATCAGTCGGCCGTAATAAATGCGGTCCAAGCCCAGGGTTTTTTGCAGGCTATCGCGGGTGACCTCATCCAGACGTACTTCAGAAACCTGGCGGTAATACTCGGTTTCATCCATACCAGGCAGGGGTTTGAGGCTGTTTGCTTCCAACACAATGCGGGCAGCCGCGCGGGCCTTCCCCACCGGGGTGAGGGCTTTATAAGCCATGTTTTCAGCAATTTGCTTGGCCAGCGTGGGTTGGTTATCCACCAGGGCAAGTACATAGGGTTCGGTGTGTTTGGCGTCTTTGGAAGCGCGGATGGCGGTGGCCCAAAAGCGGCGTTCGCCGGTAAGCAATTGAAAGCGGTCCTTGCCATCGATGTTGAGCAATTGGCCAGTGACCGGCTTAATCTGACCGATATCGGCCAGCGAATCGCCCAGGGCAACCAATTCATCCAGCTCGCGCTTGATCAGCCAATCGCGCTCTGCCAGGCCAAACCAAGCCTCCACAGTCCTCCGCCAATCCATCTGACCACTGAAAAATTGATCGCGCAATGCCAGGGGCAACAGCAAACGCGCTTGAAAGCGGTCCGGACGGATCATTTCCAGTGGCACACGGAAAACACTTTGGCGGTTGTTAATCATTTTGGGGGTTTCAAGACCAAGCTCAGGTTCCGCATTTTCAGTTCTCGTGCTGAAAGCATCCGTGGTGGTGTTAATTAGTTTTTCAAAATTAATCTTGTTGTCTGGCATAAGGCCTCGTCTTCCAGGTCAGGCTGTGCCCATGGGCACAGTTATTCTTTTTTTGCTTTGGCGCGTCAGTCCTGCCCCAATTTGCCCAGGACGGCATCCACCAGGTTGGAGAAGCAGCGGTAGGCCTGCGATTTTTCGGAGCAGTAAGAAAACACGTCGTAACCCGCGGTAGTGGCAGCAGAAATTTCAGCCAGGTCTTTGATGTACGGCATCAACAGGTCGCCATAACGGCGCTCCACCTCTTTGATGACGTCGCGTGATTGGCGGCGCACCAGTTTGAAGCGCGAGGGCACGATGCCGAGCACGTTCAGGTCGGGGTTGGTGCTGCGCTTGATGTTTTCGATCATTTTAAGAATGTCCACCAGGCCAATCAGCGAAAGGCCATCCTGCTCAATGGGGATCAGCACGTCAGTGCTGGCTACCAATGAATTGGTGGGCAGGAGCCCAGCCGAGGGTGGATTGTCGATGATGATGTAGGAATATTCGTTCTTGATTGGTTCCAAAAAGTAGGTCAGCTGAAAAGCGGCTTCATCCTTGTTTTTCAGCGTAGCTTCCAGGGCTTCC
>CAYVRH010000233.1:0-2825 GCA_964452955.1 uncultured Anaerolineaceae bacterium
GAGGAAGCTGGGCATGCCTATATTTACTTTACCTATGGCATGCACTGGATGCTGAACCTGGTTTGCGAGCCCAAAGGCCGGCCGGCAGCGGTGCTTATCCGGGCGATTTTTCCACTAGAGGGGTTGGACCAAATGCGCATGCATCGGCCGAAGCTGGCGGGAACGGAGCATTGGCTGGATGGGCCGGCCAAACTGACTGAGGCCTTGAAGCTGGAGCGCTCCATGAATGGGGCAGATCTCTGTGACCCTAAAACTGGCTTGCGAGTTGAACAGGGGATTCAAGTGCCGGGTGAGTGGATCCAGGTCAGCCCACGCATTGGGATCAAGTACGCGCCAGAACCCTGGCAATCCATGCCCTGGCGCTGGTCAGTGCCATATTCAAAGATTGCCGAGCTAGCCAGAAAAGCCTAAACAAGGTTGAACCGTGCCTTTTCGATTGTCAAATCTGACAACCCATTTCCAGACGCACTTCTTTTTTCTCGATATCCTCATTTGAGTAATGAAATGTATCCAACCCGATCACGCTCAGGCCACAGGAACGGTAAAAGCGAATGGCGGGATCGTTGCAGGTTTGGGTTTCGAGTACCAATGCACGGTTGCCATTGGCGCGGGCAATTTCTTTGGCCTTTTCCATTAGCATGTGCCCAATCCCCTGGCCGCGAAAGCCTTCTTCAACCAAAAGTTCATTCACGCGCAACCGATTAGCCCAATCTTCCTGGCTAAGTTCCATGAAGGCAACAAGACGGCCATCCACCTGCATGCCGAAAACCCGGCAATTGGGGGAATGGTCCGGGAAGAGATGGCCATCGAAGGTTTTCTCAACGGGGCCAGCAAAGGGTTTTCGTTCGAGCAGAATGCTCGTGCTTTCAGGGCTATCCCGCAAGCTGACGTCGTAATACCATTCGGTGATATAGCGGAAGACCAGGCGGTAGCCTTGCCAGGTTCGGTCAAGTTCGATTATTTCCATGGGATACCTTAATTATGAGGCGGAGAGAGTGGGATTCGAACCCACGTTGGCCACGAGGACCAAAACGGTTTTCGAGACCGTCCCATTCAACCACTCTGGCATCTCTCCGGTTGGAGCAATGATTATACCCGAATTGCCTACAACTCGAAGCTTTCGCCCTTGGTTGGATAGACGGTTTCAGGCAATTGCAGGTCGGCTTTGAGCCGGTTGACAAAGGCTTCTTCAGGTTCTGATTCACCGTGGACGAGGATCAGTTTCTTGAGCGTTTTCTGTGTTGCCTTCACATAGTCAAGAAGCAAATTTTGGTCGGCATGCGCGCTGAAGCCCTCAATCCTGGCAACTTCTGCCTTACGGAAGAATTCCTCGCCAAAAATGCGCACTTTGGTCTGCTTTTCCTGCAGGCGCCGGCCCAGTGTGTAAGGGGCCATGTAAGAAATGATGGCGATGGTGTTTTTGCCATCTTCAATATTGTTGCGGAGGTGGTGCAAAATGCGCCCACTTTCAGCCATGCCTGAAGCCGAGATAATAATACAGGGTTCATGGAAACTGTTGATCGCTTTGGATTCATCCACTGAATGGGTGTAAATGATATGGTCAAAATCCAGGTAGGGGGTGCGGTGTTCACGGATAAGCGCGGCAGTTTCTTCATCAAAGCATTCGGTATGGCGCCGGTAAATATCCGATGCACTGACTGCCAGAGGGCTATCCACGATGACCGGGATGGGAGGGATCTCGCCGTTATCGATGGCATCACCGAGGAAATAGCTCAGATTTTGGGTTCTGCCAACGGCGAAGGCTGGCACAATCACTTTTCCTCCGCGCTTAATGGTGCGCAAGACAACAGACTTAAAATCTTCAAAGGCCTGCTCCATTGGCGGATGGATAGTGTCGCCATAAGTGCATTCCATTAATAGGTAATCCGCGTCAATTGGCAAAACAGGATCATTGAGAATTGGGGCTTCCAAACGGCCGATATCGCCGGAGAACCAAAGCCGTTTCTTCTGGCCTTGTTCTTCTACATCAACGCAAATCGCAGCGGAACCGATGATATGGCCGGCATCGTAGAGCGTTACCGTTACCCCTGGGATTGGAGAGAAGGGCTGATCATAAAAGACCGAGCGAAAATGTGGGGCAGTTTGGATGGCCTGGTTTTCAGTATAGAGCGGCTGTACTGGGGGTAAGCCTTGTTTGGCGCGTACTTTGTTGACGTACTTCACATCATCTTCCTGGATGCGGCCGGAATCGCGCAGCATGATATCGGCCAGGTCAGCGGTAGCATTCGTAGTCCAAATAGGACCTTGAAATCCATTTTTGACCAGATTTGGCAAATTGCCACTGTGATCAATATGAGCATGTGAAAGCACGACGCAATCCAGCGATTTTGGATCAAAGGGAAAATTCAGGTTGACCCGGTAGGTTTCTTCACGCCTGCCCTGGTACAAACCACAATCCATTAGCAAGGCGTGACCGTTTACTTCAAGCATATGCATTGTGCCGGTTACGGTTTGAGCAGCACCATAGGTAGTCAGTTTCATAGCGTTTCCTTTTGTAATACTTTTAGTATGTCGGTACTGAAAAGTTCGTACCTGCAGGGGTAATCAACCATCAGGACCCTGAGTTCCGCGGCGTTCTTGGGATGTGTTTTGGCGATATTTTCGATTAGGTCCTTGGAGAGGACGATGTTCGAGCTGACGCCCATTTTTTTGCCTTCTTCCTTTCGCCAGGTGGAAAGCAAGTCGCGGCGATGCATTTCAGCATCGCTGGGGCGCCGGGAGGGGCGCTTTTTGACCTCGACAGGATGGCGGCGCCATTCTTCGATGGTAAACATGATCGTCCTGCCGAAAGCTCGAACCTGGCC
>CAYVRH010000234.1:0-2822 GCA_964452955.1 uncultured Anaerolineaceae bacterium
GCGGTCAGACTGGCCGTGAGTTCGCTGGGAACCATGGAAGCCATGCCGTTTCATGACGCCGGCCAAGCCTTTGCCTTTGGTAATACCAATGATGTCAACGTATTCATCAGCTGCAAAGAGGTTTGCTTTCAACTCATCACCGGCTTTGATTTCGTCAACTTTTTTGGTGCGGAATTCGCGTAAAACACGAACTGGGGGGAGGTTGTTGGCCTTGAGGTGGCCGAGTTCTGCCTGGGTAATGCGGTTCGGTTTCACTTCGCCAAACGCCAACTGGACAGCATTGTAACCATCCGTTTTGTCCGTCTTGACCTGGGAAACAAAACATGGCCCAGCTTCGAGCAATGTCACCGGAATTGCGGCACCGTTGCTGTCGAAGATCTGGGTCATCCCGATCTTTCTTCCAATAAGCCCTTTAAACATACTATTCTCCTGTTTTCAAATTACTCTTGCGAGACTGTCAGCATTGGGCAAGCTGCATCATCTCCGCACAATCCAGTTAATGTTCCCTGTGTAGCTTTCTGCCCACGCGGTACCATTCTTAGATTGTCAAATACACATAAAACTAGCCCTCATTGAGGGCGAACCATAAATATATCATCACTCCCGATTCATTGCAAGGGGATTCAGACGATTCTCTACAGTTGTTTTGCGATTGCCTGGCTAATAAGCCGAAGCGATTTATTTTACCAAAAGATAAGATTTTGAGTCTGGCTCTCTTCAGCAGAAAATGATAAATACAAGGTTTCCAGGCCATTCACTTGTGCCAGTCGCTAGATGCTATTCCACTGCGCGGTAGTTCTAGGTCGTGCATGATTCTTTGAGAGCACAACAGGTAGGTTGGAAGGAGCGACAAAGAAACACAAATTGTCATTCACCTTCTTGGAGCGCATCCCAACGTTATTAGGATGTCGGGCTGCGGTTCGCGAATTGTTTCTGATTCCGACTGGCATAGTCTCTTCGCCCGAGCTACTAGGATTTCAGATTGCTAGCCTTCACCCTTCGGGCTTGACATGCAAGCAGTCGTCGCTACGCTTCTCACAATGACAACAATCTTTGTTCGTGCCGGTCTCCGGACCGAGCACGTGCAATTAACCACCAGGTCTAGGGTTCTTCTTAGCACAGGGCTCCGAGCTGGAGCGGCAGCCCCTCCCCCAGCGACTTCCATCGACCCATCATTTGGTTTAATCCTTGCGGCACCATTGTGGTCATCAACGCTTTGCCTCTCAAAACTACCCTGGTTTTGGTTAACGTTTGGTAAAACCTTCTTCACAATATCCATAATTCTTATCTTGGACGAGAAGACTGCCAAATTCTCGATTTTTTATTTTTGGCCAAAACGCATTGACAGGATTCTAAATCACCATATATTTATTTACTTAGACTAACTAAGTATATTTATTGGACAGACTATGGACCCTTTTGTTAAAGAACTCAACGACCTTCTGGTGGAAACATTTTGGGATATTCTCAAAGTGGAGGAGCAAATGCTCCATTCTGGCAGCAGTGGTGAACTAAGCCTCAGCGAGCTGCATGTCATTGAATCCATTGGCAAAGCTGGTAAAGGCGGCCGGACAATTAGCGAAGTTGCTCTGGATCTAGGTCTCACCTTACCCTCTGTAACCGTCCAGATCAATAAACTGCAAAAAAAGGGCTACGTTGAAAAACACAAAGATGAAACGGATGGCCGCGTCGTCTTTGCCAAACTAACAGAACAAGGTCAGAAGATGGATGCCGTCCACTCGTACTTCCACCGCCAGATGGTCTTGGCAGTTGCCGAGGGAATGGATGAGCAGGAAAAAGAAGTTCTGATTCAGGGGATCACGAAATTAAGGAATTTCTTTGTGAAAAAAACTGAATCGGAGTACGAAAAATGGGATTTGCGATCATAGGCACCGGTAGTGCCTTGCCCTCCAAAACAATCACCAACGAGCAACTGAGCACCTTCCTTGATACTTCTGACGAGTGGATAGTCACCCGTACGGGAATTCTTGAACGGCGCGTCTGCTCCACTGAAAGCTTAACTGACCTCTGCACACAAGCAGCTACGGCTGCTCTGAAACAAGCCGGGGTTACTGCGCAAGACCTGGATCTGATCATCTGTGCCAGCCTTACCGGTGACACAATAATTCCTTCCCAAGCCTGCATGATTCAATCGGCATTAGGGGCAAATTGTCCAGCTTTAGATATCAATACCGCTTGTACGGGTTTCATCTATGCCCTCGATATCGCCGCAGGCTATTACGCGCGTGACCGTGTAAAGCATGTGCTGATTGTGGCTGCTGAGATGATGTCGCGCATCGTTGATTGGACCGATCGGTCCACTTGCGTGCTCTTTGGCGATGGGGCTGGTGCGGCTGTTCTTGGTCCGGGCAACGACTTGCTTTCCATCAAAATCAGCGCAAGGGGCGATGAAAAAGCCTTATTCCTGGCCGGCCGCGCAGGTAACAGTCCCTTTTCAGCTTACCATCCAACCAATCCTTTTGTGTTTATGGATGGGCAGGAGGTTTTCAAGTTTGCGGTGGGTTCGCTGGTTCAAGATCTGCGTGATGTGATTGCCCAGGCCAATCTCCAGATGGAAGACATCAGCTATGTGCTTCCGCATCAAGCCAATATGCGCATCATCAACGCTGCCATCCCGCGTCTCGGCCTTGCCCCACAAAAATTCCTAACCAACATTGCCCGCCTGGGGAACATATCCGCTGCCAGTATTCCCATTCTGCTGGACGAGTCCTCGCGCGAGGGCCGCTTCCAACCCGGTGACATTCTAGCTTTTTCTGCCTTTGGTGGGGGTTTAACCTCAGGCGCGTGTGTGTTTAGATGGG